>NZ_JBTNDK010000030.1:0-34894 GCF_054511035.1 Pseudarthrobacter sp. MDT1-22
ATCTGGACCTTCGCCTTGATCCACTCCGGCTTCCGCTCCACAGGTACTGCAGAGTTGCGCTGCTCAACGCGCAGCAGCTTCCGGCCTTCTGGTGCCAGTGTCATCAGTTCTCTTCCCTTAGCATTCCACTACGTTGACGGCGAGGCCGCCCATGGCTGTTTCCTTGTACTTGGAGCTCATGTCCCTGCCGGTCTCGCGCATGGTCACGATCACCTCGTCCAGGGACACCCGGTGCGTACCGTCCCCCCACAGGGCCATCTTTGCTGCGTTGATGGCCTTCGCCGCCGCAATCGCGTTCCGTTCGATGCACGGCACCTGGACCAGCCCGCCGATCGGATCGCACGTCAGGCCCAGGTTGTGTTCCATCGCGATCTCCGCCGCGTTCTCCACCTGCTGGGGCGTCCCGCCCATCACCTCAGCGAGTGCACCAGCCGCCATGGACGACGCCGATCCCACCTCGCCCTGGCAGCCCACCTCGGCACCCGAAATGGACGCCTGCTCCTTGTACAGCACGCCGATGGCACCGGCCGTGAGCAGGAACTTGACCACAACGTCGTCGCGGTCTTGCTGCGTGGCCTTGTCCATGCCGGGCGCGAAATGCAGCGCGTAGTACAGGACTGCCGGGATGATCCCCGCAGCACCGTTGGTGGGCGCCGTGACAACCCGGCCGCCGGACGCGTTCTCCTCGTTCACTGCCAGGGCGATGAGGTTCACCCATTCCTGCCAGTACTTCGCGTCCCGGTCCTTGTCCTCCTTTTCGAGCCGCTCATGCCAGTCCGGAGCACGACGGCGGACCTTCAGTCCCCCGGGCAGCAGCCCCTCACGCTTGAGGCTGGTTGCCACACACTCCTCCATCACGGAGTAGATGTGCAGCAGGCCTTCGCGGATTTCCGCCTCGGACCGGGACGCACGTTCGTTGACGAACATGATGTCGCCGATGGACAGGCCCTTGGACTGGCACCGGCCCAGCAACTCCGCGGCGGTGCGGAACGGCAGCGGCAGTTCCTTCTTGGACTCGTCCAGTTCCTTCAGCGCCGCGTCCTCTTCGCCTTCGCGGACAATGAAGCCGCCGCCGACGGAGAAGAACGTGGCCTTGTGGAGGACTTCGCCTGCCTCGTCAGTGACCGTGAAGGTCATGCCGTTGGTGTGCCGCGGCAAGACAGTGAGCGGTCGCAGGACCATGTCCTTGACCCCGTACGGCAGGGGCACGGAACCGGCGAGCTGGAGCGTGCCGGTTTCGGCGATGGTGGCGAGCCGCTCCTCCACCTCGGCCGGCAGGATCTTTTCCGGGTGGAAGCCCTCCAGGCCCAGCAGGATGGCCGTCATGGTGCCGTGGCCATGGCCGGTTGCCGCCAGCGACCCGTACAGGTCCACCCGCAGCCCGGCCACCTTGTCCAGGCTGCCTGAGCCCTTGAGCTCCTCGGCAAACACGGCGGCAGCGCGCATCGGCCCCACCGTGTGAGAGCTCGACGGCCCGATCCCGACGGAGAACAAATCAAAGACTCCAACGGCCATGATGACTTCCTAACTAAAAAATTACTAATGACGAGCCGGGCATCCTGCGTAAGCCGCAGGAAGACCGAACTCCCTGTAGGGGCCGGCGGGCGGGGGTTTTCGAAAGCGTGCGTCAGAGCGACGAAGGAGCAGCACGCGTGAAAACTCCGGTCCGCCGGTCCCGGCACCTCAGCTGAGGTTTGCGACAGACGGGTACAGCGGGTGGGCGGCGGCGAGTGCCTCTACCCGGTGACGCAGGCCGGAAAGGTCCGCGTCGGCGTCGGCAATCAATGCCTCGGCGATGATGTCCGCAACTTCACGGAAAGCTGCCTCGCCGAAACCACGGGTGGCCAGCGCGGGGGTGCCGATCCGGAGGCCGGAGGTGACCATCGGAGGGCGCGGGTCGAACGGTACGGCGTTGCGGTTGACGGTGATGTCAATCGCGGCGAGGCGGTCCTCGGCCTGCTGGCCATCCAACTCGCAGTTGCGCAGGTCAACCAGGACCAGGTGGACGTCGGTGCCGCCGGAGATCACGTTGATGCCCTTGGCGGTGACGTCCGGCTGGACCAGGCGGTCGGCCAGGATGCTGGCGCCGGCGAGGACGCGCTCCTGGCGTTCCTTGAACTCCGGCGTTGCTGCGATCTTGAAGGCCACGGCCTTGCCGGCGATGACGTGCTCCAGCGGGCCGCCCTGCTGTCCGGGGAAGACAGCCGAGTTGATCTTCTTGGCGATCGCGGCGTCGTTGGAGAGGATGATGCCGCCGCGCGGACCGGCGAGGGTCTTGTGCGTGGTGGACGTGGTGACGTGGGCGTGCGGCACGGGGCTCGGGTGCAGGCCAGCTGCCACCAGACCGGCGAAGTGCGCCATGTCCACCATCAGGAAGGCACCCACCAGATCGGCGATCCGGCGGAACTCGGCGAAGTCCAGCTGGCGGGCGTAGGCCGACCAGCCGGCGACAATCAGCTGCGGCTTGTGCTCCAGCGCCAGGCGCTCCACCTCGGCCATGTCAATGGTGTGGGTGTCTTCGCGGACCTGGTACGGGACCACGTTGTATAGCTTGCCGGAGAAGTTGATCTTCATGCCGTGGGTCAGGTGGCCGCCGTGGGCCAGGTTCAGGCCCATGATGGTATCGCCCGGCTTGATCAGCGCGTGCATGACCGAGGCGTTGGCCTGGGCGCCGGAGTGCGGCTGCACGTTGGCGAACTCGGCACCGAACAGGGCCTTGACGCGGTCGATGGCCAGCTGCTCGATGACGTCCACGTGCTCGCAGCCACCGTAGTAGCGCTTGCCCGGGTAGCCCTCGGCGTACTTGTTGGTCAGGACCGAGCCCTGCGCCTGCATCACGGCAACGGCCGTGTGGTTCTCGGAGGCGATCATTTCCAGGCCATTGCGCTGGCGGCGCAGTTCGTCGTCGATCTTGACGGCGATCTCGGGGTCCAGCACCGACAGGTCGGTGTCCAGGCTCGCGGAAACTACCTGCTCAAAAACTGCGGTGCCTGCTGCAGCGGGGCTCACAGTTCGCCACCGTTTACTTCGGCGTATTCCTGGGCGGACAGCAGCGGGCCCTCGGACTCGACGGTCACCTTGAACAGCCAGCCGGCACCGTACGGATCGGAGTTGATCAGTGCAGGATCGCCGATGGCGTCTTCGTTGATTTCCGTGACCTCGCCCGTCACCGGGGAGTACAGGTCAGAGACGGACTTGGTGGACTCGATCTCGCCGCAGGTCTCCCCCGCGGTCACTGTGGAGCCAACCTCGGGCAGGTCCACGTAGACGATGTCGCCCAGCGCCTCAGCGGCAACAGCGGACACGCCAACAACGGACGGACCAGAGCCATCAAAGGCGATCCACTCGTGCTCAGCGGAGTACTTCAGTTCAGCGGCAACCTTAGCCATGTGTGTTCCTTACGTTCGAAATCTGTGGGTGGTCGAGTTGGGCCGGGCGTTCCCCGATATCCTCTGCATGCTGCTCGTTCCTCGCTTTGACGCATGCTGCCGGATACCGCGGACCCCCCGAGGGGCCGGCGGGACGGGGTTTTCGAAAGCGTGCGTCAGAGCGACGAAGGAGCAGCACGCGTGAAAACTCCGGCCTGCCGGTTCCGGACTTGGCTTACTTTTGGCGCTTGTAGAACGGCAGGGCGACAACCTCGAAAGGTTCTGCCTTGCCGCGCAGGTCGATGTCCAGGGCGGTGCCAATCTCGGCGTGCTCGACGTCGACATAAGCCATCGCCACCGGGTAGCCGAGGGTGGGGCTGGGCTGGCCGGAGGTGACTTCGCCAACCACGGCACCGTCCTTGAGCACCGGGTAGTGCCCGCGGCCGGCGCGACGTCCGAGTCCCATCAAGCCAACCAGCTTACGCTTTGATCCGGCTTCCTTGGCGGCTTCCAGGGCGGCGCGGCCCACGAAGTCGCCTTCCTTGCTCTTGAGCGCCACAACGCCACCCAGGCCGGCGTCGAACGGTGACCCTTCGAGGGAAAGCTCGTTGCCGTACAGCGGCATGCCCGCTTCGAGGCGGAGCGAATCGCGGGAGGCGAGGCCGCACGGGACGATGCCGAACTCGGCCCCCGCTTCGGCGACGGATGCCCACAGGGAGGCGGCGCCGTCGTTCGCTACAAAGAGCTCGAAGCCGTCCTCGCCGGTGTAACCGGTGCGGGCCAGGATGACGTTGTGGCCGGCCACGGTGAGTTCGTTGAACGCGTAGTACTTCAGGTCTGTGACGAGCGGGTGCTGGGCCTCAGCGGTCAGCTTGAGCAGGATGGCCTCTGCCTTGGGACCCTGGACCGCGATCAGCGACGTGATGGCGGAGGCGTCCTCCACCTTCACGTTGAACGCCGTGGCGCGTTCGGCCAGGGCGACGGCGACGGTGGGGGCGTTGCCCGCGTTGGGGACCACGAGGTATTTCTCGTCGCCGAAACGGTAGACGATGAGGTCATCGATGATGCCGCCGTCGGCGTTGCAGATGAGCGAGTACTTGGCCTTCCCGTCCGCGATGGCGGAGAGTTTGCCCACCAGTGCGTAGTCCAGGAACGCGCCGGCTTCCAGGCCGGAGACCCAGACTTCGCCCATGTGGGAGAGGTCGAACAGGCCGGCAGCCTTGCGCACAGCGTGGTGCTCGGCCAGCTCGGAGCTGTACTTCAGGGGCATCTGCCAGCCACCGAAATCGGTGAAGGAAGCGCCGAGTTTCTTGTGCTCTTCGTAGAGAGCGGTGTAGTTCTCAGTCATTGTGAAAGCCTTTCATACGAGACTAGTTCGCGAATTCTTCGATGGGCGGGCAGGAGCAGATCAGGTTGCGGTCCCCGGCTGCGCCGTCGATGCGGCCGACGGGCGGGAAGTACTTGTCCTGCTTGAGGTGGTGGACCGGGAAGGCGGCCTGCTCACGCGGGTACTCGCGGGCCCAGTCGGAAGATACGACGGCGGACGCGGTGTGGGGTGCGTGGCGCAGCGGGCTGTTCTCGACAGTGAAGTCGCCGTTGGCCACCTGGTCGATTTCCTTGCGGATGGTGATCATCGCGTCGATGAACCGGTCGATCTCCACCAGGTCCTCGGACTCGGTGGGCTCCACCATCAGCGTGCCCGCCACCGGGAACGCGAGGGTGGGGGCGTGGAAACCATAATCGATCAGGCGCTTGGCCACGTCCTCCGCGGTGACGCCGGTCCTGGCCGTCAGGTCGCGCAGGTCCAGGATGCACTCGTGCGCCACCAGCCCACCCTCGCCGGTGTAGAGAACCGGGAAGTACTCATTCAGGCGGGCCGCCACGTAGTTCGCCGCCAGCAGCGCCGACTTCGTGGCCTCGGTCAGGCCCTCGGCACCCATCAGCTTCACATACGCCCAGGAGATGGGCAGGACACCGGCGGAGCCGTAGTTGGATGCGCTGATGGCCACGCCGTGGCCGGCTTCGTGCGCTGCCTTGTTGGCGTCACCGGGCATAAACGGTGCCAGGTGCGCCTTGGCTGCGACCGGACCAACACCGGGGCCGCCGCCGCCGTGGGGGATGCAGAAGGTCTTGTGCAGGTTCAGGTGCGAGACGTCGCCGCCGAACTTGCCCGGCTGTGCCAGGCCGACAAGGGCGTTGAGGTTGGCGCCGTCCACGTAGACCTGGCCGCCGGCAGCGTGCACGGCGTCGCAGATTTCGGTGACGTCGGCGTCGTAGACGCCGTGGGTGGAGGGGTAGGTGATCATGATCGCCGAGAGGACGTCCTTGTTGGCCTCGATCTTGGCATTCAGGTCCGCGTGATCGATGCTGCCGTCAGGCGCCGTTGCCACAACGACAACCTTCATGCCCGCCAGGACGGCCGAGGCGGCGTTGGTGCCGTGCGCCGAGGCCGGAATCAGGCAGACCGTGCGCTGGGCATCGCCGCGAGAGAGGTGGTAGCCGCGGATGGCCAGCAGGCCCGCGAGCTCGCCCTGGGACCCGGCGTTCGGCTGCAGGGACACCTGGTCGTACCCGGTGATTTCCGCGAGGTCAGCTTCCAGCCCGCCGATGAGTTCGCGCCAGCCCACGGTCTGGGAATCCGGGGCGAACGGGTGGATCGAGGCGAACTCCGGCCAGGATATGGCTTCCATCTCTGCCGTGGCGTTCAGCTTCATCGTGCAGGAACCCAGCGGGATCATCGTGCGGTCCAGGGCGAGGTCGCGGTCACTCAGCCGGCGGATGTAGCGCAGCAGCTGGGTCTCGGAACGGTGCGTGTTGAACACGGGGTGCTGCAGGTACTCGGAAGTGCGGAGCACCGATTCGGGCAGTTCAAAGCCCTTCGCGTCCACAACCGGACCGGCACCGAAGGCGACGGCGATCGCGGAGAGGACATCCGTCGCCGTAGTTTCATCAGCGGAGACGCCGATGGTGTCCTCGTCGATGTGGCGCAGGTTGATGCCACGTGCTTCGGCGGCGGCGATGACCTTGCCGGCCTTGCCCGGGACGCGGACCGTGACTGTGTCGAAAAAGGTCTCGGTGACCAGTTCGCGGCCGGCGACCTTCAGCGTGGTCGCCAGGGTGCGGGCGTTGTGGTGGACCTGCTCGGCGATTGCCTTGAGACCGTCGGGGCCGTGGTACACGGCGTAGAACGAGGAAACGATGGCCAGCAGTGCCTGCGCGGTGCAGATGTTGGACGTGGCCTTCTCACGGCGGATGTGCTGCTCACGGGTCTGCAGCGCCAGGCGGTACGCGGGGGTCCCGGCGTCGTCCTTGGAGACACCGACGAGGCGGCCCGGCATGGACCGCTCCAGGCCCTTCGCCACCGCCATGTAGGCGGCGTGCGGGCCGCCGAAGAACAACGGCACACCAAAACGCTGGGTCGAGCCGACGGCGATGTCCGCGCCCTGCTCCCCCGGAGGCGTGATCAGCGTCAGCGCCAAAAGGTCGGCAGCGACCGTGACGAGCGCGCCGCGCTCCTTGGCAGCCTCGATCACGTCGGCGTGGTTGAAGACCCGGCCCGAGACGCCCGGCTGCTGCAGCACAATCCCGTTGATAACGCCGTCGGGCAGGCCCTTGGANAGCCTCGGCCACCGCGGTGGCTTCATCCAGCAGCGACGCGTTCGCGATCGGCAGGCCCACCAGGTCCTGGACCATGGTCTGGAAGTTCAGCAGCGCCTCCAGGCGGCCCTGCGAAATCTCCGGCTGGTACGGCGTGTACGCGGTGTACCAGGCCGGGGCCTCGAGGATGTTCCGCCGGATCACCGCAGGCGTGACCGTGTCGTAGTAACCCTGGCCGATCATCTGGACAGCCGTCTTGTTCTTCGCCGCGAGCTTCCGCAGCTCCGCAAGGACCTCAACCTCACTGAGGGCGTCCTTAAGGGCCAGCGGCTTGGCCTGGCGGATGGAGTCGGGGACGGCAACGTCCACGAGGCCGTCAACGCTGTCATAGCCAACGGCCTTGAGCATGGCGTCAATATCGGCCTGGCGGCGCGCACCAATATGACGATCGGCAAAGGTGGAAGGGGACGACTGGATGGTCATGAAGGAACTCCATAATTCAGGTGGCGCGCTGGGTACGCCACATTGATTCGGGTTCCTCCCCGCTCTGTATTGGACCTGAGAGTTTCCGCGCCACCTGCTTTTACAGGGTGACGCTTGCACCGTCGGTGAGCCCGTTGCCGGACTACTTTCCAGAGTTGCCTAACCGCGGCGGTACGTGGGCCTGAGAGATTCCCGGAGAGGATTTGCTCCTACGGCGCCTGCTGAACGTACCGGCAGGACTCTCCCGCCGCAGATCAAAAGCATGTGCCACTTCGTCAGTGACACGTCTCACAGGTTAGCCCGATTTCGGGCGGCGTGCAAGATTTCCGCCGGCGACGGCGTCACATCACCATCGGTTGCTCCGTAAAGGCCCTTTTGGGAGCCCTTAAGGGCCCCTACGGAGCAATCGATGGGAAATCGGGTCATCCCGGCACTCCGCACAATGAGGCGCGCGACGAGGTCTGGGAGGAGCTGCTCACCATCATGGAGGACTAGCACGACGGCGGCGACCTCCCCGAAGGCGTGCTGCGCAGGGCGCTGGCGCGGAACGCGGAATTGGTCGAAGCGTTCAGCAGGGCATGGCCGCCGCTCAACTACAGCGCGCTTGTGGGGGACCTCTGGCGGGTGCCCGCCTACCTGCGCCTGTGCGCCCCCTGGCTCAGTCCCGACGAGGTGCAGAAGCTGCAGCGCCAGGACCCGCACGCCTGGACCACGTCCGACCTGCCGCTCCTGGACGCGGCCCGGCAACGGCTCGGCGACCCCGAGGCGTCACGCCGCAAGCGCCGGCAGGACGCCGCCCTGGCCGCTGAGTGTGAGCTGATGGACCGGGTGGTTGATGCTCCGCTGCCCGTCCCGGAGCTTCACCGTCGTGGGGGACCGCGCCCAGGCCAGGCACGGGTTTGCCGAGTCGTGGCTGGAACGGCTCGAACGGGTCGGATTGACGAACGTGAACCTGGCGAGCCTCAGCATCAACTACCGGACGCCGGAAGAGGTCATGGCAGAAGCCGAGCCGGTCATCCGGGCCGTCGTCCCGGACGCCAACGTGCCCACCTCGATCCGGAGCAGCGGCCTTCCCGTCGTCCACGGATCCACACTGCAGCTGGGCTCGATCCTCGACACCTGGCTCGCCGAGCACGACGACGGGACCGCCTGCGTCATCAGCACCACTGACGCGGGACACGGCCCGTTCCTGGCGACGTCCCGCGCCAGGTGGCTGTCCCCGGAACTGGTGAAGGGGCTCGAGTTCGACCTGGTGGTCCTCGTGGACCCGGAGGGCTTCGGTCCGGGCATCGAAGGAGCGGTAGACCGCTATGTCGCGATGACCCGGGCGACCCGGCAGCTCGTCATCCTCACAAGCCCCTGATGTCGGCCCAGCAGGCGATTAGCCCGGACTGCTAGGCTGGTCGAAGTTTCACCACTTTCACCACTTTCACCTAGTTTCACCCGGAGGCGTCTGTGCAGAATCCTTTCAAACCCACTGCCGGAGCCACCCCTCCGGACCTAATCGGCAGAGCCGGGCTGCTGGACGAATTCGAATACGGCTTGCAACAGGGATCGGGTGCTCCGGGGCTGCTCACGATCATTACGGGATCCCGGGGCATTGGCAAGACCGTAATGCTCGGTGCCGCGGAGGCGATCGCCAGAGATCACGGATGGGCCGTGATCTCCCGAACGGCCAATCCGGGATTCCTGGCAAAGATCGGCGACGACATGCTCCGACTTGCAGACGAGTTCGGGGACGGTCCGCCGACGCGGAAGATCACGGCTTTCTCCGCCGCAGGGTTCGGGTTGACCACGCAACTCCCGCAGGAACGCTTTCCGGATTGGCGGCGGACCGGCGAGGAACTCCTGCGACTGCTGGACGCAAAGGGAACGGGCTTAGTCATCACTATTGACGAGATCCATGCCGTCGACCGGACAGAAATCTCGCAGTTGGCTGCCGACGTCCAACACTTCATTCGCGACGGCCTGCCGATCGGCCTGATCTTCGCCGGCCTCCCCTCGGCCGTGTCTGATCTTCTTAACGAAGGCGTAGCCACCTTCCTGCGGCGGGCCGACAGGATCAACCTGCACGAAGCGGCCGTCGCCGAAGTCACCGCCTCTTACCAGGAACTTTTCAGCGAAGGAGGCATCGGCGTCTCCCCGGAGCTGATCAGCGAGGCGGCGGCGGCCACAGAGGGCTACCCGTTCCTTATTCAGCTCGTCGGCTATTACCTCTGGATGGAGGCTGGTAAGTCGGGCTGGACGTTGGATCAGCGCGGCGTCCGCGCCGCCATCGCGGCCGCGCTGCGACGGAACACCCTGGTTGTTGTCGAGTCCGCACTTTCGGACATCTCTGACAAGGACCGCGAGTTCCTCGATGCGATGGCCCAGCAGGATGGCCCTTCGTCAGCTGCCCAGATCGGGAACATCATCAAGTCCAAACCCAATCTGGTCTCCAAGTACCGGAACAGGCTCATCGCAGCCGGGCTGATCGAGTCTGCCGGCTACGGGAAGGTCGACTTTGCCATCCCCGGACTGCGCCAACACCTTCGAGGGTAGAGCCGTCCACGGCCTATCACGTGATGAATCCTCCTGATCTCGATGCCGTAGAGACGGCTGCGCCATGTCGGCGCAGCCGCCCGCCCGGGTGGGTGGTGATCAGCGGGTGTGGTGCGATGCCTGGAGCTCAAACACCGGTGTGGGCAGCCCCTCCAGCCGGGCCTTGAGCTGCAGGGCCAGGTAGTTGGAATAGTGCCGGCTCTGGTGCAGGTTGCCGCCATGGATCCAGAGGTTCTCCACGTTGGTGGGCTTCCACATGTTCCGCAGCTCGCCCTCCCAGGGGCCAGGGTCCTTGGGCGTTTCGGAGCCGAAACCCCAGCACTTGCCCACCCTGTCAGCCACCTCGGGTGAGACAAGGTCAGCGAGCCAGCCGTTCATCGAACCGTAGCCGGTGGCGTAGATGATCACGTCGGCTTCCAGCTCGGTGCCGTTGTCCATGACCACGGCGTTGCCGGTGATCTTGCTGACCTGGCCGTTGGCGAGTTTCACGCGGCCGTCGATGATCAGCTGGGAGGCGCCGACGTCGATGTAGTAGCCGGAGCCACGCCGCAGGTACTTCAGGAACAGCCCCGAACCGTCCACTCCGAAGTCCAGCTCGAAACCCGCAGCCTCGAGCTGGGTGTAGAAACCGGCGTCCCGCTTTGCCATCTCCTGATAGACCGGGATCTGGGCCTCCGGGAGGATCCGGTACGGCAGCGAGGCGAACAGGAGGTCGGCCTTCTCCGTGGTGACACCGTTGGCCAGCGCCTTCTCCGAGTAGAGGTCGCCGAGGGCCAGGTCCATGAGGGACTCACTGCGGGCAATGTGGGTGGACGAGCGCTGGATCATGGTGACGTCGGCGCCGTGCTCCCAGAGGTCGGCGCAGATGTCGTGGGCCGAGTTGTTTGACCCGATCACCACGGCCTTCTTGCCCGTCCAGTCGCCGCCACCGGGGTGCTTGGAGGAGTGGTACTGCTCCCCCAGGAAGCACTCGGCGCCGTCGAACGCTGGCACGTTGGGGTAACCGGAGACGCCCAAGGCGAAGACGAGCTGTTTGGGACGCAAGGTGACCGGTGCGCCGTCGCGGATGACCTGGACGACCCATTCTTGGGCGTCCTCGTCGTAGCGGGCGTTGGTGCATTCGGTGCTGGACCAGTAGTTCAGCTCCATGATGCGGGTGTAATGCTCCAGCCAGTCGCCGATCTTGTCCTTGGCCGCGAACACAGGCCAGTCTTCCGGGAACTTCAGGTACGGCAGGTGGTCGTACCAGACGGGGTCGTGCAGGTGCAGGGACTTGTAGCGGTTGCGCCAGGAGTCGCCGGGCTTTTCGTTCTTCTCAATGATGAGGGTGGGCACGCCGAGCCGGCGCAGCCGGGCGCCGAGGCCGATCCCGCCCTGCCCGCCGCCGATGATCACGGTGTAGGGCTGGTCCTCGTAGCCGAGCCTGGCTTCCTGCTCCTCCTTCAGTTCCAGCCAGGACTTGCGGCCCTTGCTGATGTGGTGGGCCACGCCCTTCTCACGATTGGCGCCCTTCTTTTCCTCGAAGCCCTTCAGCTCCTGCATGGTGGTAAGCAGGGTCCAGCACTTGCCGTTGCGCAGGCGCAGATGAGCGTAGCCGCGGGCCTGCGAGGTCTCGAAGTTGACCCAGGCCTCTGTACCGGCAGCGTCCCCGGTGGCGTCCTCGGCCAGGGTCCAGTTGGACGGCTGAATGTCCTCCAAGGTGGCGTCCAGCATGCTCCTGATCTGGTCCTTGCCCTCGAGCGTTTTGAGATTCCAGGTGAAGGATACGAAGTCGCGCCAATACGATTCGTCCTCGAACAATTCCAGTGCTGCCTCGGTGTTGTGGCTGCGCAGCGCGTCGTCGAACTGCGCCAGCCAAGCCTCGGCTATGCCATTTGCGGTCTCAGGCATGTCTCCTCTTTCCATTGCTGACGATGAGTCATTGCCCGGTTCCATAACAGCCGACCGGGTGGTGACTCGCATCACAAGTAAATGTCGCGGGGGGTTACAATCGGGTTACACGGGCCTCCCCCCTTTCCTGCGGGGTCTTCGGGCAGATCGATTCGACGGCGAGTTGGGAGTAGACGCATGCAGCACGCGTTGGCGCCTGATCCCGGGCTCCGTTTCTCCTCTCCCCTGGAGTACGCCAGGACGCTCCGCAGCGCGCAGGATGCCACGCTGGCCGGCTCGCCGGATCCTGCGTTTTCGCCGTCATTGCTTGAGTCGTGGCGCCGCTCCCTGGCTCTGGGAATCAACCCCGAGCAGCACAGTCCGGTGCATCTGCATGACGTTTCTGAAGCCCGTTCTTTGGGCGCCGGACACCGCCTGGCATCCGTGGTTCCGGCGTTGTCCCAGATGCTCGCCGATGAGTCCGCCGCGGGCCGCCACCTGCTGATCGTCACTGACCATCTGGGCGAGGTGCTGTGGCGGGTCGGCAGCGGGTCAGCGTTGCGGCAGGCCGACTCACTGGAGTTTGTGGAAGGTGCCGACTGGTCCGAGTCCGGCATCGGCACCAATGCCATCAGCGAGGCGCTTATTACCGGGGGCCCGGCCCAGTTGTTTTCGGCCGAGCACCTGGTGCGGACCCACCACGACTGGGCCTGCACCGCCGCCCCGATCCGCGACCCTTTCAGCGGGGAGATCGTCGGCGTGCTGGATGTTTCGGGGCCGATCGACACCGTGACGCCGGACAGCCTGCGGATGGTGCGTTGCGGCGTGCGGCTGGCCGAGGAGCTGTTGAGGTCCGCAGGCCCGACGGCGGAACTGAGTCCGCGTGCCGCCGTCGGACTTTCCCGTCCCGGCACCGCCTCTACGCTGTTCCTGCGGCTGCTCGGCGACAAGCCGACAGCAGAGCTCGACGGCGGCCGTGGCATTCCGATCACGCTGCGCCGAGCCGAAATACTGGCGTTGCTGGCCTCGCGAACACAGGGCTGGAGCGCCGAAGAGCTGGCCTACCAGCTGCACGGCGAGGACGGAGCGGCCGCGACAATTCGGACGGAAATGCACCGGATCCGTGCGGTGTTGGGTGCCGTGGTGGAGCCCAATCCGTACCGTTTTGCCGCTGGCGTGACTGTGGTGTCCGACGCCGACGCTGTGGCCGGGTACTTGCGGGCCGGCCGCCTCGGCGAAGCGTTGGCGGCGTACCCGGCCCGCCTGCTCAACCGCTCGAATAACCTGGCCGTTGAGCTCATGCGTGACGAATTGAATGAGGCTGTTGCGGCCTCGGTCCGTTCCAGCGGAGATGCCGACCTGATCTCACGCTGGTGCGCCAGCGATATGGGCTCGTGCGACATCGCCGCCGCTTCCGCGTTGGCACGATTGACCGGTCCTGAGGACGCGCGTTTCCAGTTGGTGCGGGCCCGAATGGACCGGATTGATCGGGAGTTGCGGGCTTAAGTTTGGCGCCGCCCCCGATGTTGCACGGCACTAACCACAGCCGCTACCGGACGGCGTCGTCGAGCAACTGCCGGAACTGGGCTTCGGTGTTGAGGACGAGTTTTTCGCCGTTCAGGAAGAACGTCGGGGTGCCGGTAACACCGAGGGCTTTTCCGTCCGCGATGTCCCGGCGGATCCGTTCCTTGGTGTCCTCGGCGGCAACATCCTGATCGAACCGGGCCATGTCGAGGCCGAGGCCTTCCGCGTAGGTCCGGAAGAGGGCGGCCTGGGAGTCCTGCTTTTCGCCCCACTCGGGCTGGGTCGCGAAAAGCTTCGTGACCATCGGTTCGTAGTGGCCCTGACGCGCGGCGGCTTCGACAGCGAGCGCTGCCGTGCCGGAGTTCGGGTGTCCGGGCAGGGGGAAGTAGCGGAGGACGAACGTGATCCGGTCCCCGTAGTCCTCCTTCAGCTCCGTCACCAAAGGCTCGGCGGCGCGGCAGGCCTCGCACTCGAAGTCCAGAAACTCAACCAGCTGGGCTTTCTCGGCCGGTGGGCTGGTGAGCCGGTGGCTGTCTTCCCTCACCACCGGGGAATCAGCGGCCGCCGGGGGCACGGGCGTGGCGGGTTTGTTCGCGGTAAACACGGCGAACCAGATCAGACCCACAGCCACGAGGACCGCCAGAATGGTCCAGATAGCGACGCGGACGTTGCGCGCGACAGTGACGGCACTCATCGGCCAGTGTTCCCCCTCAGCTTAGAACCCAGTACCTCAATCATAGCCAGAGCGCCACCGCACCGACGGTTTTGACCTGCGGCTACTCCGGTTCGCGCGACGCATCGCTGAGGCGCTCCACCAGCCGGTGCGCAACCGCAAAGCCGCGCGTCCCAGGCTTCCCCGCGTCCGGGCTGACGGCACCCACGTCCGCGCCGTCGTCGGCCCTCACACGCTCCCACCTGTACAACTCGTCAACGACGAACCGCCACGCCGGTGGCGGCAGCGCAACGGTAATCTCGTCATCGGTGGGCGGCCAGCCGCCCCAGCCGTCCTTATTCCGCGGGTGGGCGCGGGTTGCCGCCCAGCCCGCCGCGCGGATCGCGTGGCCCTGCCCGACGACGGTCTCGGCGCCGTCCACGGCAGCAATGGCGACGGTGTTGTCAATGGTCCCGTCGATGAACAGCCAGTCCTCCACGCTCATGGTCAACGCGAGCAGATCCTCCTCCTGGTTGTCCGCTCCGGGGTTCGTCACTGCGTCACTCCAACTGTTCCCATTCCACGAATCTAGACCAACATCATCCTTCACCGTAGGCACCAATGCCGGTCCGGGCATGATCCGCTTCGGACATCACGCCCGGACCGCCTGGGTTGAGCCGTCAGAGAACTTTGGAGAGGAACTCCTGGGTGCGGGCCTGCTGCGGATTGGCGATGACGTCGCGCGGCTTGCCGCTTTCGACGACGATGCCGCCGTCCATGAAGGTCAGGGTGTCTCCGACCTCGCGCGCGAAGCCGATCTCGTGGGTGACCACGATCATAGTCATGCCGGACTTGGCCAGGTCTTTCATCACGTTGAGCACTTCGCCCACGAGTTCCGGGTCCAGGGCCGAGGTCGGCTCGTCGAAGAGCATCAGTTCAGGCTCCATCGCCAATGCACGGGCGATGGCCACGCGCTGCTGCTGGCCACCGGAGAGCTGCGCGGGATAGTGGTTGGCGTGGTTTCCGAGACCGACACGGTCCAGAAGTTCCATCGCGCGTGATCTGGCCTTCACCTTGGATTGCCGCTTGACTTGGGTGGGCGCCTCGATAATGTTCTGTAGCGCCGTACGGTGCGGGAAGAGGTTGAAGCGCTGGAAGACCATGCCGATCTCCCGACGCTGGGCGGCGATCTCTTTGATGGTCAGGTCATGCAGGCGGCCGCGGTTCTCGCGGTAGCCGATCATTTCTTCGCGGACGTGGATCCGGCCGGCGCTGATGGTTTCCAGCATGTTGATGCAGCGCAGCAACGTGGACTTCCCGGACCCGGACGGGCCGATCAGGACGGAAACCTCGCCCTGCCGGACCGTCATGTCGATCCCGCGGAGCACATGGTGCTCTCCGAAGTACTTGTGGACCCCGTCAATCCGGACGAGGGCCTCCTTCGTCATGAGGTCGTTGGTGATGGTCACGGTAGCTCATCCTTTATTTTGGGTGCTTTGGCTGCGGCGGCCGCAGGGGTCGGCTTGACCGGGGCAGGGACGATGTTGTCCACGCCCTTTCCGAAGTGGCGCTCAACGTAGTACTGGCCCACCATCAGGATGCTGGTGATCACCAGGTACCAGAGGGCGGCCACGATCAGCAACGGAATGGGCAGGTAGCTGCGGTTGGCGATGCCGTTGGTTGCGAATGTCAGGTCCAGGGTGAACGGCACCGCGAGCACCAGCGAGGTGGTCTTGAGCATCCCGATGGTCTCATTGCCGGTGGGTGGCACGATGACGCGCATGGCCTGGGGCAGAATGATCCGCCACATGATTTTGGACTTGCGCATCCCCAGGGCCTCGGCGGCTTCCATCTGGCCGGAGTCGACGGACTTCAGGCCGGCGCGGAAAATTTCGGCCAGATAGGCTGACTCGTTCAACCCCAGTCCCAGGATTGCTGCCATGAAGGCGGTGATTACGTCCTGGGTGCTGAAGCTGAACAGTTCCGGTCCGAACGGAATCCCCAGGGCGATCTTGGGATAAAGAACGGAGATGAGGCCCCAGAACACCAGCTGGGTGTAGACCGGTGTGCCGCGGAAGAACCAGACCCAGGTCCAGCTCACGCCGCGGAACAGGGGATTGTCCGACTGGCGCATGAAGGCCAGGAGAACGGCCAGCAAGATGGCGATCGCCATCGAGAGGACTGTCAGCAGCAACGTCCAGCCGATGCCCTGGATGACGAGCACGTCCATGAAATAGGTGCCGACGATGTCCCAGCGGAAATTGGTATTGGTGACCAGGCTCTGGCCCAGCAGCGCGGCGAACAGCAGGATGAGGACGGCGCCGGCCCAGCGGCCGGGATGGCGGACCGGAACGGCGTCGATCAGTTCCGGTTTCCGGTGCGCGGCAATGGTCCTGCGGTCGCTGGTATCGGTGGGTGCGAGGCTGCTCAATTCCCTACCGCCGGGTTCACTTCAGACTTCGTGACGGCGCCCGTGGTGTTGCTCCAGGTGTCCAGGATTTTCCCGTAGGTCCCGTCGCTGATGAGTTTGTTCATGACGTTTTTCATGAGCTCGGACAGGGCGGTGTCGCTCTTGGCGACCGCGATACCTTGCGGTGCCGCAGCGTAAACATCGCCCAGGGGCTCCAGCTTGCCGCCGGTCTGCGAGAGGGCATAGCCGATGATGGGGGAATCGGCGGCCATGGCGTCGATGCTGCCGTTCACCAGACGGGTGGTCACATCTGTCTGCGTTTTCAAAGTGACGACGTTGACGCCCGGTTTTCCGGCATCCGTGCATGCCTTGGACCGGCCGGAGACGTCGGGGTCCTCCTGGGTGGTGCCGGTCTGCACCCCTACGGTTTTGCCGCAGATGTCATCGACGCTGAAATTCTTCGGGTTGCCCTTCTGGACGGCCCACAACGTGCCGGCATTGAAGTAGCTGACCATGTTGACGGCCTTCAGACGCTCCGCGTTGATTGTGAAGGAGGAGATTCCCAGATCGTACTTGGCACCGAGAGCGGGCAGGATTCCCGTGAATTCCGACGTCTGGACCTTGACCTTCAGGCCGAGGGTCGCACCGATGGCCTTGGCGAAATCCACGTTGTAGCCCACCGGGGTCTGGCCATCGGCGCCGCCCAGGGATTCGGCAGGTGCGTACGTTGTGTCGGCACCCACCGTGAGGGTGCCCTTGCTCCTGATGGCCTCAGGTACGCTCGCGGCGAGGGCATCGTCCCTGGCCACAGAGGCGGGATCAAAGCCAGTGGAACCCGGGGCAGCTCCCCCCGAGGTCTGTGATGCATTGGTGCAACCGGTCAGAGCAAGAAGGCCGATGGCGAGACTCGCCAGTGCCTTTGTCCTCTTGGACGGAGAAAACGACATTGTTTACCTCTTGGTTGGTGTGGCCCATGAATGGGATTGTTTTCTGACTGCCTGCACGCAGGTCGGCGTGCGGGCGCGCCGGTACTGGCGCTTGGTCGATCTCCCTACCTGCTTGCCGGTCGGGACATAGGTGAAAGATCAGACCAGGGGTAGGCGGGAACCGTTGAGTTCGGCGGCGGACCTGCTGAACAGGGCGGCCGAAGCGGCTCCGAGATCCTTCACATGGGTGAATCCCGGGAATTTCCGGTCGGGCTGGGAAGCCTTCATCTTGTCGTCGACGAGGGCCTTGACCACGAACACGACGGCAGCTGACCGCTGCGGTTGCCGGTGGTTCGTGCTGCCGGATTGTGAGCTGCGGAAGCCGTCGGCCACCGCCAGCGTCCAGGCCTCGGAAGCGGCCTTGATCGCTGCGTAGGCGGCACCACCTGCTGAGGGATTGGCAGCTGCCTGGGCAGACACGATGGCCAGCCGGCCCGCCGGGGACTTTTCAAGGTCGTCGTAGAAGGCGCGGCTGGTGTTTCGCAGTGTCGTCAGGACGCTGGTGTGCAGAAAGTCCCAGTCGGAGTCCTCCTGCCCAGGTATGCCGTCGCCGCCGCGCCAGCCGCCCACCAAGTGGATCAGGCCATCGAGGGGTCCAAGGTCCCGGCGGACCGAGGACGCCAGTTCCCGGACGGCCGCGGGTTCTGCGAGGTTGCAGGTGTAGCCGGTGACGTTGGGCCAGGACTGTGCGAGGTTTTGCACGCGCTCAGTGTCCAGGTCCACGGCGGCGACGCGGAATCCGGCGCCGCTGAGGGCCGATACGACGGCGGTCCCGGCCTCGCTGGTGGAGCCGGCCACCATGACCGTCCTGGGTCCGTCGGGAGCCATCATGCCGCGTCCTTGCGGCTGTTGCCGCCGTTGGGCTCGCCGGTGATTCCGGCCGTGGATTCGATGACGTTTCTCATCTTTTTCTCCAGTGCTTCGTAGAACATTGAAAGTGGGAACTCGTCATCAAGCACCTGGTCGGTCAGGCCCCGAGGAGGGCCGTCAAGGGCCAGCGCCTGGGGCCCCTTGGCCCAGTGGGATGCGGGGTTCGGGGTGACTGTGGCGCTGATGAATTCATAGGCCGCAAGCCAGTGAGCGGTTTTCGGGCGGTCAATTGAACGCCAGTACAGCTCCTCGATCCGCTTCCCGAGTTCGATAACTACTTCTGGCGCTTCCGACCAGTCGATGGACAGTTTCGAGTCCGTCCAATGAAGCACGTTGTGCTGGTGCATCCAGGCGAAAAGGAGCTGACCGCCAAGGCCGTCGTAATTGCGGACCCGGTTTCCTGTCATCGCGAACCGGAAAATCCGGTCGAAGATTACGGCATACTGGACGAGTTTCGCGTGGTTTCGCGCCTCCGGCGGCGCGTTCTCATCCCTCTCGATACGGACGGATTCACGGAATGCCGTCAGATCGCACCGCAGCTCTTCCAGGGTGTAGAGAAAGTACGGCATCCTCTGCTTGATCATGAACGGATCAAACGGCAGATCCCCGCGCATGTGCGTCCTGTCATGGATCAGATCCCACATCACGAAGGTTTCCATGGCCAGCTGAGGGTCTTCAAGCAGCCGCCGCGCTCCGTCGGGGAGAGTGAGGGACGTGATGTCGCTGGCTGCGGCCACCACCCTCCGGAACCGCTCAGCCTCGCGATCCGCGAAAATACCACCCCAGGTGAACTGCGGCGTTTCACGGACGGCTACGCTCTCAGGAAACAACACCGCCGAGTTCGTGTCATAGCCTGGTGTGAAGTCGATGAAGCGAATGGGTACGAAAAGCTGGTTCGAATACTCTGCACCTTCGAGTTCAGCGATGAACTCCGGCCACACTACTTCGAACAGCACGGCCTCCACGAAGCGGTTCGGGCTGCCGTTCTGCGTATACATAGGGAAGACCACCAGATGCGGCAGTCCGTCGATTCGGTGCTGCTGTGGCTGGAATGCGAGCAGAGAATCCAGGAAGTCCGGGACCCCGAACGAGGAGGCAGCCCACCGCTCGAAGTCAACTTCGAGCCGGGCCAGATACTCCGCATCGTGCGGGAACGAAGGGGCCAAATCCCTGATTGAAGCGGTGATCGTGGCGACCTCGTACAGGGCGCGGTCATGGTCCCCCGGATCAGGTATCGAGCCGTCCTTCACCTGGATCTGCTGCAGTTCTCCGGCGGCCCGTTTCAGCTCGGTCCAGGACGAGTTTGAGGCAAGCAGGGTCCCTGTTGAGGAGCGGGATACGTTTTGTGCTTGTGTTGCAGTCATTGCTACGGCGTCCTTCCTTCTCTGTGACCCGCGTAACACTAGTGAACAGAAAGACATCTTTATCTAAAAACAGGGGCACAGTAAGCAAGTCTTAGTCTAGATTCGGGAAATAGAGCTGGTGACCAAGAGTTTCCCGTGCACCCGTTCAAGGTTGGCCCTGTACGGCACTGGGGTTTAGCCGTCTACAATAGGTGCATAGGTACGCACATATTGATTGAGGGATCCTTATGATCGAAGTTCTGGCCGTCCGCGCCTACCGGAAGCTCTTCTCAGCCCAGATTGTTGCGTTGCTGGGGACCGGTTTGCTGACTGTGGCCCTCGGACTGCTGGCGTTCGACCTTGCAGGAGCGCAGGCCGGGGCCGTGCTCGGGACAGCGCTGACCATAAAGATGCTGGCCTACGTCTTCGTCGCGCCAGTCATGGCGGCACTGGTGGAAAAGCTGCCAAAAAAGCCGGTCCTGGTTGCAGCGGACCTGATCCGTGGCGGAATCGCCCTGATGCTGCCCGCGGTGGATCAGGCCTGGCAAATCTATGTGCTGATATTTGTCCTTCAGAGTGCCTCGGCTACGTTCACGCCGGCCTTCCAGTCCCTGATCCCCGTGGTGCTGCCCGATGAACGGCAGTACACGCGGGCCTTGTCACTCTCTCGTCTCGCGTATGACCTGGAATCCCTGGTCAGCCCGGCCCTGGCCGCAGGACTCCTGTCCGTACTTTCCTTCCACGAACTTTTTCTCGGCACCGTGGCGGGCTTTGTGTTCTCTGCGGCATTGGTGGTGACCACCAGACTGCCTGCAGCACCGGCGGCCCGTCAGGAAGGATCACTCTGGCACCGCACCACCCTCGGCGCGAGGATCTTCGCGAGAACGCCGGAACTGCGCGGCCTCCTGGCTTTGAACCTGGCCGTGGCGGCCGCTACATCCCTCGTGCTGGTCAACACGGTGGTCTATACCCGGGACCTGTTCGCAGGATCCAACGCCGACGTCGCCATTGCCCTGGCCTGTTACGGCGCCGGTTCGATGGCCGTCGCGCTCAGCGCACCCTGGGCGCTGGACCGGTTGGCCGACCGTTCGTTGATGATGTCCGGAGCTGCGCTTCTTGGCCTTGGCCTCGCCGGCACGTTTGTCCTGCTGGCGACGGCCGGTCCGTGGCTGATGCTGCTGGGGCTCTGGGCGGCACTCGGCGCCGGGAACTCGATGATCAGCACCCCTTCGGCCCGGTTACTGCGCCGCTCCGCAACGGAAAGCACGCGGGCCTACATCTTCACCGCCCAGTTCTCCCTCTCCCACGCGTGCTTCATCATCACCTACCCGGTAGCCGGCTGGATCGGCGCGTCCGCCGGCCAGCCCGCAGCCGCCGCCGTCCTGGCAGTGGTGGCTATGATCAGTACAGCAGCGGCCGTGAAATTCTGGCCGGCTGCCTCCAGGACCGGCCCAGAACCGGCCATCATGAAAGGGTGATCCGGTGGAAGAGGCCCAAGTCGTCACCACACCGAGCCTTCACCATCCCCGGCTCCCTGATGCCCGCCGACTGGATGCCGCCACGGCCACGTTCCGGATGCTCTCCGATCCCACCCGCCTGCACATTCTCTGGCTCCTGACCCAGGAACCGGCCGACGTCACCACCCTGGTGGAACGCACCGGAGCCTCCCGGACCTCAGTCAGCCAGCATCTGGCCAAGCTCCGCTTCAGCGGCCTCGTCAGCACGCAGAAGGTCAGTCGCAGGGTGGTCTACAGCATCGCGGACGGCCATCTGGCCCGACTTGTCCTGGAAGGCCTGAACCACGCCGACCACACCGTCACCGGGGAACCCAGCCACGGCTGACTGTCCTGGCGGTAAGGCGAGCGCTCGGCCGCCCGCTCCCCCGGTGCTGTGGGCGTCGGCACATTGCAAGATATACCCCATGGGGGTATTCTTTGGGTGTTGCCAGTGAAGTGGTTTGTCCAGGCCCTTGCAATTCCGGCCCTTACAGCCGTTCAACCCCAGCACCTCATCACACCTCTCTTGCAAAAGGACAGAACTGATATGAGTGCATCCCCGGTCCGGACCGAACTGCCCATCGTTGCAGCTGAAACTGCAGGGTGCAGTTGCTGCTCCACCCCTTCAGCGAAGCAGCTGTCACCCCAGGCAGAAGGTACGGAGTACTCCGTCACCGGCCTGACGTGCGGTCACTGTGTCCAGACCGTTGAAAAGGCAGTCACCGCGCTCGACGGCGTGACATCAGCCGCCGTCGAACTCGTCGCCGGCGGGACCTCGCGCCTAAGCGTCTCCGGGCCCCACACGGAAACCTCCGTCCGGGACGCCGTCACCGCCGCCGGGTACAGCCTCAGCAGCAGGTAGTCCACCTCCCGCCCTGATGACAGTCCTGCTGACGCCGTCAGGGAACACTCCCCCCAACAGGAGGGCACCAATGGAAAACCACCACGATCACCACGGCGGGAAAGACCACGCCGGCCACCAGCCCCCGAGCCCCGTACCGGGCCAGGCAACGGCGGTGGCAAGCCCGCCCGTAGATCACGCCGGCCACGCCCACGAGCAGCATGGTGCTCACGACGACGACCACGCGGTCCACAGCCACGGGCAGCACGCCGGGCACAGTACCGCCATGTTCAAGAACAGGTTCTGGCTCACCCTGGTCCTGTCCGTGCCCGTGGTGTACTTCAGCCCGATGGTCGGCCACCTCCTGGGCTATGAGCCCCTGAAATTCCCCGGCTCAACGTGGATCCCGGCCGTGCTGGGAACGGTGATTTTCCTCTACGGAGGCCAGCCGTTCCTCAAAGGCGGACTGCAGGAACTGAAGACCCGGAGCCCGGGGATGATGCTGCTGATCGCCATGGCCATCACCGTCGCGTTTGCCGCGTCCTGGGTCACTAGCCTGGGCATCGGCGGGTTCGACCTGGACTTCTGGTGGGAACTGGCGCTGCTGGTCGCGATCATGCTGCTGGGCCACTGGATCGAAATGCGGGCCCTCGGTTCCGCGCAGGGCGCCCTGGACGCCCTCGCGGCCTTACTTCCGGATGAGGCCGACCGCATCACCGGCTCCGGCACGGAGACCGTGCCCGTGTCCGAACTCCGCGAAGGCGACATTGTCCTGGTCCGGATGCGGACCATCGACGTTGTCCTCTTCGATAAGACCGGTACCCTCACCACCGGCGAACCGGACCTGAAGGACATCGCCGCCGTTGCGGGCGGGGATACAGACCGCCTGCTGGCCCTGGCCGCTGCGGTGGAATCCGACAGTGAACACCCCGTAGCACGGGCCATCGTCCGTGCCGCCCGCCATCGGAACCTGACCATCCAGGATGCCACTGGTTTCTCGTCCCTCATCGGCCGGGGCGTCCGTGCCACCGTGGACGGGCGGACAGTTCACGTCGGCGGACCCGCGCTCCTGCGCGAGCTCGGCGCCGTCGAGCCTGAACCGCTGGCCCGCTCCACCCGGACGTGGATGGACCGCGGCGCCGCCGTGCTGCACGTGATCGACGGGAACAGTGTCCTGGGAGCCGTCAGCCTCGAAGACGCCGTCCGCCCGGAATCCCGGCAGGCAGTGGCGGCTCTGCAGAACCGGGGCATCAAGGTTGCCATGATCACCGGTGACGCCCGGCAGGTGGCCCTGGCCGTCGCCGAAGAGCTGCACATTGACGAAGTCTTCGCCGAAGTCCTCCCGGCGGACAAGGACAAAAAGGTCGCCGAGCTCCAGGGCCGCGGGCTGAAAGTGGCGATGGTGGGCGACGGCGTCAACGACTCCCCGGCCCTGGCCAGGGCTGAAGTCGGCATCGCGATCGGCGCCGGCACGGACGTGGCGATGGAATCGGCCGGCGTGGTGCTGGCCGGCAATGACCCCCGCGCGGTGCTGTCCATGGTGGACCTGTCGCGGGCCAGCTACCGGAAGATGTGGCAGAACCTGATCTGGGCCACCGGCTACAACGTCTTGTCCGTCCCGTTGGCCGCGGGCGTGCTGGCCTTCGCCGGGGTGGTGCTGTCCCCCGCGGCCGGCGCTGTGCTGATGTCAGTGTCCACCATCGTGGTGGCGTTGAACGCCCAGCTGCTGCGCCGCGTGAAACTGAATCCCGCGCAGGTACGTTGAACCAGCGAACCACCCGGCAAAGGTCAACCCGGTACGGTTAAACCAAAAGGCCCGCCCACACGAGCAGGAGGAACGCCATGGCAGCAACAGCACCCGGCCCCTTCATGGCGCTCCTCCGGCGTGCAGGGCTGCTGACCGGGCTGCTCGCTGTCATCGCCGGGATTTTCGGGATGCACATTATGTCCGGCGCCCACACCATGCCCACGGCGGCCTCTGCCGGCACGGACATGACCCTGACGCAGATCCAAGGCTCCCATGCTGTACATGGGGGCCACCCGGCAGCCCAGTCCTCCACTGCCGACGCTCTGGTGGCACCGCTGGATCCGGCGGCACCGGTGTCCGGGACGGCGTCGCCCTGCACGTCTCCCGGCAGCTGCCCGGCGATGGCCGCCGGGGACGCTGCCTGCGTCCTGTCCCCGGCGAACACTTCCCTGTCGGCACCGCTGCCCGGCAGCACGCCGTTCCCGGCCTTCAACGTCACCGGTGCCGCCGTGGCCACTACCACCTATGCCTATCTACCGGGCAGTCCTTCCCCCGGCGACCTCTGCATCAGCCGGACGTAAAACTGCCCTGCGCCGCGTCCTGTCCGGCGCACCCTGCGCAGCCACTGACGCTGCCCAGCCACCCCGCATACGCCGGGGCCGGCCAACCCGGCCCCACCACCGCACGCATCCGCAACGGCGCCTGACGCCGGCTGACTTCGAAGGACCCTGATTTTGATGAAAAAGACCCTGACCATTTCCGCCCTCACCATCGCTACGGCGATTGCCCTGGCCGGCTGCTCCACCGGTTCCGCCGGTTCCGACGGAGGCAGCGTGCCGGGCATGAACCACGGCAGCTCCGGAATGTCCTCCAGCTCTGTCCCGGCAGCTGCCGACTTCAACGCAGCCGACGCCGTGTTCGCCCAGACGATGATCCCGCACCACGCCCAGGCCGTGGAAATGTCGGACCTGATGCTGAAGAAGGAAGGCATCCCGGCGACGGTGAGCGCCCTGGCCACCAGAATCAAAGCCGCCCAGGGGCCCGAAATCGAGAAAATGACGAGCTGGCTTAAGAGCTGGAACCAGTCCACGGAAGTGCCGTCTGCGATGGCTGGCGGGCACAGCATGTCCGGCATGATGGGCGAGGAGGACATGACCGCCCTCGGTGCGGCCCAGGGCACCGAGGCGTCCAGGCTGTTCCTGACCCAGATGATCGCCCACCACGAAGGCGCTGTCATGATGGCCAAGACCGAAAGCGCCGAAGGAAAGAACCCCGAAGCGGTCCAGCTGGCCAAAGACATCGTGACGGCCCAGGAAACCGAAATCCAGGAAATGAAGGACCTGCTGGCCACCCTGTAGCCAGCACCCCCAGGCACCGGCCCGGCCACGGGCCGGTGCCTGACCACCCATACTTTTCGTTCCGCCACCTGGAGAATCCCATGCCCGCGCGCACATTCAACCGTTACCGTCCCGCTTCGGCCGCCGCCGCGGCGACCGCATTTCTGCTCACTGTTGCCGCCTGCACACCCGCTTCGTCGCCGGCCGCGAGCACCGCTGCCCCGACCAACTCCGCGTCCGGCCTGCCCAGCAGCCACATACACGGCCTCACCGTGAACCGCGAAACGGACCAGGTTCTCCTGGCCACCCACGATGGTCTCTACGACGTCACCGCACATCCCGCCACCAAAATCGGCAGCACCAACGACCTGATGGGCTTCACCGCAGGCCCTGGCCAAGGCCTGTTTTACGCCTCGGGCCACCCTGGGCCGGGCTCAGACCTGCCTAACCCACTGGGCCTGATCCAATCCACCGACGGCGGCAAGACCTGGGAGCAGCTCTCCCGCCAAGGCGAATCGGACTTCCACGCACTCACCTCGGCCAAGTCCGGCATCGTGGCCTTTGACGGGACCCTGCGCACGAGCCCTGACGGGAAGACCTGGTCCGTTCAGGCCGCCGGCTTCAGCCCGGCGGCCCTGGCCGCGGACCCATTCAGTGACACGGTCCTGGCGACCACCCGCGACGGGGTGCAGCGCTCCACCGACGGCGGCAAGACCTGGGCCCTCACCCCGGCCGCCCCGGTGATCCAGTTCGTGACCTTCGCCAGCCCCACCGAAGCCATAGGCGTGGAACCGGACGGTTCCGTACATTATTCGGCTGACGGCGGGGCCACCTGGTCCCGGACGGGGCGGATCGAAGGGGAGGTCCAGGCGATAGCGGCGGTGGAGGGTTCAGGCGCGAACCCTTGGGTCTGGGCCGCCACCTCTGCCGGACTGGTCGTATCCACGGACGGCGGGGCCACCTTCCGCGCCTCGGACGCCGTCTGACCCGGTCACGGGAAGGCAGCAGGAAGGGCCTGTCCGCGGAGTGCGGGCAGGCCCTTCCTCTTGCCGTTCATTGCCATCTTCAAGCCCAGCACGGCACTGGGGTAAGCCTTGCTGGGGCCCGAAGAGCGGGGAAATGCGCGCTTAGCGCAGGACGCCGCAGGCGGCGGGGTCAGTGGCCTCTGCCGGGAGGTTCGGGTCAAGCTCACTGGCACCTTCAGGATCGCTGAAGTTGTAGGTTCCGTTGGCGTCGTAATCCACTCCGTGAATCACCAGGACGCCCTCGCCTTCGCGGACGGAGTCAGCGATCTGCTTGGCGGTACCGAGCCCGCCGGCACCGGGGTAGCCGGTCCCGGCTACATCAGTAAATTCGATGTTGTCCCGGCTGTAGTCATAGCTGCCGTCCTGGGAGACGGGGAACCGGGAAACGTCCAGGAAACTGGCGGGGGTGGTGTCACCGGTGGTGTTGAGCGAGACCACAACCGGGCCGTAGGCCGGAACACCCTCGACAGTATTCAGCCGTCCGTCACCGTTGCTGTCCAGCGCCAGCGTGGGGCACTCGTTCAGGGCCTGGTTGCCGTAATGGATGTGCTGGGCGTGCGGGGCATCGGGCGTCAACCCGGTGGCGTGGACCTCGATGTGCTGGATCTTCTGGTTGCGGACAACAGCAGTGGCTGTGCCCGCAGCCCCGGAGCCGTTAAGCTCCGTGAGGGTGGCTCTCAGCGTGACTGTTTTCTCCGCGGACTTTGGGCTCTGGGCCATTACCGGCATGGCACCCAGCGACGCAGCCGCCAGCAGTGCCACACCGGCACCACCAAAAACCAACTTTGTATTCCGTTTCACGATTCACTCCTTGGTCAGCGCCAACAGGGGAATCCCTGTAGTCAAGTGTGATTCGTACCACCATGCCTACAAGGATGGGTCTTCGCTCGAAATATCACGACGGCGGCATCCGGGTGCTGGGGGCGTCGGCACCCGCACGTGTTAAGTTGAAAGGTACGACGGGCCGCACCGGTCCGGCGCATCGGCTGGAAAGAGAAGTTCCGTGGAATCCCCCTCATCTGCCCCCGCACCCGTGAGGATCCTGACGGTCTGCACCGGCAACATCTGCCGTTCTCCCGTGGCCGAACGGCTGTTGCAGGCCGGGCTGGACCAGGTGATGCCGGGCGGATTTGAGGTCACCAGCGCCGGAACCCGGGCCATGGTGGGCGATCCGATGCAGCCGCTGTCCGGCGACATCGTGCGCACCTTCGGCGGGAACCCGGACGGTTTCGTCTCGCGGCAGCTGACCAGCAAGATCCTGCGCGGTGTGGACCTGGTCCTCACCATGACCTCGGGCCACCGCGGCGAAGTGCTCCAGCTGGACGCCTCCCTGCTCAAGCGCACCTTCACCATCCGCGAGTTTTCCCGCATGCTCGACGTCCTGGACGAGCGTGCGGACAGTGCCGCAAACGTTCCGGTAGCGGACGACGGCGGTAGTCCCCTCAGTGCCAACACCGCCTTCTGGCGGGGGCTGCCCGCGCGCGCTGCGTCCGTCCGGCACCTGTCACTGCCCGCGGATTCTTCCGAAAACGACATCATCGACCCCTACCGGCGCAGCCCCGAGATCTACCACCAGATGGAGGACGAACTGGCTCCGGCCATTGTTTCCATTCTGCGGCACGCGCGCCTGAACACTCTCGCCTAAACGCTCCCGGGCAAGCCGGCGTTAGCGAGGGGCAGGCGCCGCCTCAGGAGTAACCCCTGCAACCAAGGGGAAGAGCACACCTGCCAGAAACAGCAGGCTGGCCAGGAATGGGATGAAAGAGCAGCCCCTGGACCGTATTCAGCCGCTTGCCCATTCGCTTGTAACGCTCGTACTGCTTCTCCCAGGCCGCCCGGCTGGTGACAAGCAGAACCGGCTTCGTATTTTCCATCAGATCCCCCACAGATATCCCGTTCCTGACCAAGAGCCTAGTCCGCCCCGCACTGCGGGGCTTTCCACTGAACCCGGCGAGCCGCCGTCGTACGTTACAGCATGGAAACGACACGCTCCGCGTTGTAGCCGTAACCGGGTCCGAGGGCGGACACTAAGTCATGGCGAGCACCCCAAGCGGTCCTGATCCGATCGGCCCCGGCAATTCCGGCCCCGAGCCTGCTGCGCCTGCCGCACTGAAACGGCGCCGAATGATCGCGGCGGCGCTGTCGCTGCTACTGGTTGCGGTCGTCGCCGTGTCCGCCCTGCTGTTCACCAAGCCTGCCGCGGAAGTTGCGGCCCCGGTGCCCACCATCACTGACACCGCCACCCCCACTCCTTCGGAGACGACACCGCCACCGCCCCCAGCACCGGCCCCTCCCCCGCCGCCCGAACCCATCGCGGAACTCCCCGCCACGCCCATGAACATCCTGGTGATCGGCAGCGACAGCCGCGCGAACGCCCGGGAGCAGGCAGCCCACACCGCAGCCACGGGCGAATCGCAGGACCACCGCGCCGACACGCTCATGCTGGTTCATGTCCCGGCCGACCGCCGCAGTGTGCACGTGGTCTCCCTCATGCGCGACCTGTACGTAAGCATCCCCGACTACGGGTTCTCCAAGATCAACGACAGCCTGCAAGTGGGCGGCATACCGCTCGCGACCCGCACGGTGGAGTCCCTGATGGGGACCCACATCGACCACACCCTCATGCTGGACTTCCACGGTTTCAAGACGCTCACCGACGGGCTGGGCGGAATTGACGTGAACGTCACCGTGCCGTTCCAGTCCACTCACGAAACGCAGCACGTTTTCACACCGGGGGTGAACCACCTCGACGGCCAGGCGGCACTGGAATTCGTCCGCGAGCGCTACGCCTTCGTCGACGGCGACTTCCAGCGGGTCAGGAACCAGCAGACGTTCCTCCGCGCCATCCTCGCCCGGCTCACCAGCGACGGCGCCCTGCACGACGTGACCGCGGTGCGGGCCCTGGTGAATTTCGCATCCGGCTACCTCACAGTGGACCAGGGCTTTGATCCTGTGGGCGTCGCGATCCTGGCCTACGGCATGCGCGGCATCGACCCCAACGCCGTGGTGAGCCTGACCCTGCCGACTGCCGGGGTGGGCACAGCACCAGGAGGGGCGTCGGTCGTATTCCCGGACTACGGCGGGATCGCCCAGGTGGCGGCTGCCATGCGCGAAGGCCGGCTGCCCGAGTACGCGGGCGGGTAGTACGCCGGGCAACACGGTCCGGGTACTGGCGGGCACCAAGTGAAACGGCCCTTGGCTGTGCCAGGGGCCGTTTCATCGGTGACTTAACTCCGGGTGGGATCCGGGCGCAGCGGTGCGGGCCCCGGATCCGGGACGGGCAGCGGTCCGGGAGGTTCCGGCGTCGGGCTGGGCCTGTCCGGTCCCGGGTGGCCGGGATGGGTGGGCCCCGGATTGAAGGGGTCCGGGCCTGGTTCCGGCGGGAACGGCTCTGGTTCGTGCACTGGCGGGATGGTCATGGAACTTCCCCTCTCACGCTGGGCGGGTACGCCTTTGCGTGATCAGGATACGCCTGCCCCGCCATCAACGCTCTCTCACATCCTGCAGAAATTTCCCGAACCCTCTCTCACTCCGGCTGTGAGTGCGTTCTAGTCCGACCTGCTTCTAGGCCGGACGGCGCAGTCGGACCGGGCGGGAAACCGGCGCCTTGGCTGCTTGGTCGGCTTCCTGCATCCGCGGGACGGCAAACGTCACCACCAGGCGCGCGTCGGCGTCGTTGTCGGTGGACCTGATGGTCAGGCTCCTAGTGCCGGGCGGCACGGACGGGGTGAAGACCTGCAGGTTCCGGGAGCCCACGCTGGCGGAGTCCCGGAATGTGTATTGCGTGCCCCAATGGTCTTCGATGGCAATTTCCGGGATGGCTCTCCCGGCAGCGGACTCCACGTGGATGTTGACCACAAGGCAACTGCTCCAGACTTCGACGGAGAGCACCGTGAACTCGGCGCCCCGTGCCAGGTGCAAGCCGTACGTGGGCGGCAGGAGCATCTTCCGGAGGGTGCCTTTCGGTATTAGGTTTCGCATCATCGCCCCCAATATTACTAAGAGTGCTTACAATTAGCCCGCGATTATTACGCCCTGTCAAGGTCCCTGCTCCGCGTTCTGCGGCAACCCGCACCAGCATGGCCAGGGACGCATAAAAGTGGCCCCCGGCCAGGCCGGGGACCACCGTATCGGAAGGGTCGCCCGCAGACTGCCGATGCGCTATCTGGCGCTGTGGCGTGCCGAAACGGCTAACCGCCCTAAGAGGCAGATGAAAAAGAACGCGTCCGGATCCTCCCGGTAATGCCGTTCTAGCACCCGGCGAAGGGCGATTCAAGGGGTTCCGGCCGGTAACTTAGCGGCCCGTCCGGCCCGGCTGCAGGAGGGCGCTACCCCGGTAGCGAACGGCGGCCATTTTGTCCGCCCGGCTCTATATATTGAAGGCATGACCCAGACTCCGCTGCAGGATTCCGCCACTTCGTCCGCCGCCTCCTCCCCCGCGCCCCCAGTGGCCAAGAAGGTCCCGCACGAGCGGACGCACCACGGCGACACTTTCGTGGACAACTACGAGTGGCTGCGCGAGAAGGAATCTGCCGAAGTGGTTGAGCACCTGAAGGCCGAGAACGCCTACCAGGAGGCCATCACCGCCCACCAGGAGCCGTTGCGCGAGGCCATCTTCCAGGAAATCAAGGGCCGCACGCAGGAGACAGACCTGTCTGTCCCAAACCGCAAGGATGGCTGGTGGTACTTCAGCCGCTCGGTTGAGGGCAAGGAGTACGGCATCCAGTGCCGCGTCCGCGCCCAGGACACCGGCAACCCCGTTGCCGACTGGACTCCCCCCGCAGTGGAGGCCGGCGTCGAAATCCCCGGCGAGGAAGTGCTGCTGGACGGCAACATCGAGGCCGAAGGCAAGCCGTTCTTCTCGGTGGGCGGATCGGCCGTCACGGTGGACGGGAACCTCTACGCCTACGCCGTGGACAACGCCGGCGACGAACGTTTCACCCTCCACATCAAGGACCTCCGCACCGGGGAACTCCTCCCGGACGTCATCGAGAACATCTTCTACGGCGTCAGCTTCTCTCCCGACGGCACGCGCATTTTCTACACCGTGGTGGACGATTCGTGGCGCCCGTACCAGGTCAAGTCCCACGTCCTGGGCACGCCGGTCTCCGACGATGAGGTGATTTATCAGGAGGACGACGTCGCCATGTGGTTGGGCTTTGAGCTCTCCTCTGACAGGCGCCACCTCGTGCTGGGCATCGGCTGCTCCGAGTACAGCGAGACCCGCCTGCTGCGTTTCGATGACCCGACGGCGGCCCTCACCACCGTGATTTCGCGGGACGAGCGCGTCCTCTACGAGGCTGAGCCGTTCCTGCTCACCGGTCCTGACGGCGAAAAATCAGAACGCATTCTGCTCACCCACAACCGCGGTGCCATCAACTCCATGGTCTCCCTGGTGGACCCCGCCGAGCTCGCCAAGCCGTTGGCCGAGCAGCACTGGAGTACCGTCGTCGAGCATTCCGACGACGTCCGCGTCAACGGTGCCGGCGTCACCTCCACGCATCTGATTGTGTCAGTCCGCAAAGACACCATCGAACGCGTCCAGGTGATGGGACTGGCCGGCCTCGGTACGCCCGCTCAGGAAGCTCCGGTGGAACCGGCGTTCGACGAGGAGCTGTACACGGCCGGCGTCGGCGGTTCGGACTACGAGGCACCGGTCATCCGGCTGGGCTACACGTCGTACTTCACGCCGTCGCGCGTCTACGATTTTGTGCTGCCCACCCCGGCGCAGCCCGCCGGCGAACTGCTGCTCCGCAAGGAAAGCCCGGTGCTGGGTGGCTACGACGGCAGCGACTACGTGGCCACCCGCGAATGGGCCGACGCCGCGGACGGCACGCGGGTCCCCCTTTCTGTTCTGCGGCACAGGAGCGTCAAACAGGATTCGACGGCGGCGGGCCTGGTCTACGGGTACGGCTCCTACGAGCTGAGCATGGACCCCGGTTTCGGCATCGCGCGGCTGTCGCTGTTGGACCGCGGCGTGGTGTTTGTGATCGCGCACATCCGTGGTGGCGGCGAGCTGGGCCGGCACTGGTATGAGGACGGCAAGAAGCTCGCCAAGAAGAACACCTTCACCGACTTTGTGGACGCCACCGACTGGCTGGCCAAGTCCGGGTGGGTGGATCCGTCCCGGGTTGCGGCGCTGGGCGGCTCGGCAGGCGGGCTGCTGATGGGCGCGGTGGCCAACCTGGCACCGGAAAAGTACGCCGCGGTGGTGGCGCAGGTGCCGTTCGTGGATGCCCTCACCACCATCCTGGACCCGGAGCTTCCGCTGTCCGCCCTGGAGTGGGAGGAATGGGGAAACCCCATCACGGACCCCGCGGTGTACGCCTACATGAAGTCTTATTCGCCGTACGAGAATGTGCATTCAGTTGCGTACCCCAAGGTGGCTGCGGTGACGTCCTTCAACGACACCCGCGTCCTGTACGTGGAGCCGGCCAAATGGGTCCAGGAGCTGCGGAACAAGACCACCGGCGCGGAGCCGGTGGTGATGAAGATCGAAATGGACGGCGGCCACGGCGGCGCGTCCGGGCGCTATGTCCAATGGCGCGAGCGGGCGTGGGACTACGCGTTCATCGCCGACTCCCTCGGCGCCAAGGACCTTCTGCCCGGGGCCGGCCTCAAATAACCCCATCGGACCCCTGGATTTCGACCGGGCGCCAACCACCCGCCGTCAGGCGTCGCTGCTCCCCAGCTCCGGATGCTCAGTCAGCAGTTCCGCCAACGTCTCGAGGTTGGCGCGGACCGTCCTGGCCTGGGCTTGTTCCACGAACCGGTCGGCCAGTTTGCCGAACACCCCGCCCAGGCCAGACGCCGCATCGATCCGGAAGTTCAGGCGGGTCCCGTCACCTTCAGGTTCCAAGACATTGGTGACAGTGAATTCCAGCTTTCCTTCCACCGAGCGGGACACAAAGCGAGTTGGAGGCTGGAATTCGATGACCTCCGTTGTCCAGTCGAATTTCCTGCCCACCACCTTGCTTGCGCCCTTAACCCGGGTTCCGACTGCAACGGGCTCGGTCCCGACCGTTTCGGCATGGACGGCCGAGGAGTCCCAGACGGGGATGTTTTCGCCCTTTGACAGGAAATTGAAGACTTCCTGTGGAGGGCGGGCAATGTAGACAGTTTCTTCCACGGTGGGCATCGGATTCTCCTTGGACACGCCTGTTGCCAGCCCGGCTTGGCCGGCAGCTAGGCACAGGAAAAGTCTGTCCCCGGCGCCTGAGGCCGTCAATGGCCTGAGATAACCCATCGATTGCTCCGTAACCGCCGTTTTCAGGGGTCAAAAGGGCCGTTACGGAGCAACCGGTCAGATCTCGACAGGCTCGATCACCGCGTGCGTCGATCACCGGCGCCGCGCGCGCCATTCGTCCTCGAGGATCGCGTACATCAGCTCAGTGGCCCACTGGCCCTTGTAATGCCACTTGTCCACCAGCCGGGCCTCCAACCGCATGCCCAGCCGTTCGCATAGAGCGGCGGAGGCGGTGTTCAGGGCGTCGAGCTTTGCCTCGATCCGGTGCATCCCCAGTTCCTCGAACCCCAGCTTCAGCACCGCATCCGCGGCCTCGGCCCCGTAGCCCTTGCCCCGCGCGGCCGGCGCCAGGCTCCATCCGACTTCGCCCTGCCCGCTGCCCGGCAGCCACTTCAGCACAACCTCGCCGAGGAGTCCCGGGCCGTCCACGGCCTCGAGGGCCAGGCATATCCAGTCACCCTCCTTCTCGAAGACGAAGTTGGCGTACTTGCCCACGGACTCCATACACTTGGTGTAGCTCTTGGCCTCCCCCGGCAGGAAGCGGGCCGTCTCGGGCAGCGAATGGTAGGCATGGAAGGCATCCAGGTCCGCACCTTCGAACCGGCGCAGGATCAAACGCTCGGTGCGGATGGGCAAAGTGATCTCAGGCATGGAATGAGGCTACGCCATGCCCCATCGGTTGCTCCGTAACCGCCGTTTTCAGCGCCCACAAGGGCCGCTAGGGAGCAATCGATGAAACGACGACGACTGTCACTCCGACGGGGATTCTGCACTCTTCGCGTCGCAGCGCGGGAACCTGCCGGGCGCCGCTGGTGGAAGCTATGCCCGCCTGATCTGGCGTCAGCCTTGACCGCATTGCCTTCAGGAAATTTCCAAACTCCCCGCTCTGACCCATGTCGTCCATTCTCCGTCGTCGCGCCGCTGCTTTCTATAACGAAGGTAGGTCTGGCAGTCCTAGGAAAAGCAGGGCGGGGCAACCCTGCTGACAGGTATCCACAAAGTGCGTAGCGTCGTGCCCATACCCCTCACGAAAGCCGTTTCCGGGCTGGGATCGTTCGGCTAGTTGCCGTCTACACCAGGCCGCATGGGCCATCGAACCCCAGCCGCCGACCCTGACCGGGAGTCGAGCGGGGTTGTCCCGTTGTGCTGGGACTTAGCGCTTTGGCGGCGGGCCAGATCGGTCCCGCCGAGTAACACCATCTGAAGGAGCATACCCATGAGAATTGCAGTGACCGGCGGAAGCGGAAAACTCGGACGGCACGTGGTCCGCAGGCTGACCGACGACGGCCACCAGGTGTTGAACCTGGACCGGGCCGGGGAAAGGAGCCCCGGGCTGGCCATCGTGGACCTGCGCAACTATGGCCAGGTCCTTGACGTGTTCCTGGGTCTCGACGACCGGCATGACGGCTTCGACGCAATCGTCCATCTGGGAGCCATTCCCGCACCGGGCATGAGTCCGGATGCCGCCACCTTCGAGAACAACATGCTCTCGACCTACAACGTCTTCCAGGCGGCGCGCCGGGCCGGCATCAAGAAGGTGGTTTACGCCTCCAGTGAGA
>NZ_JBTNDK010000031.1:0-34826 GCF_054511035.1 Pseudarthrobacter sp. MDT1-22
CACCAGCGCAACGGCATCAGCCTTGAACTCATCGGAATAGGTTGGTCGAGCAGACATGGGCACAATCCTTTCAAACTGTGTCTCACATCAGTAGTACACCTCACTGAGCTTGGTGGTGGGGCGGCGCAGGTTGCGGCGTTTAAGCTTGTCCGGGCGGTGGAGGGACTGGAGCTGTGTGGGACCGGGTGCGATGCGGTCTGTGATGTTCAGTTCCTGGAGGAGCCTGTTCGCGAGGGCGACGCGGTCGGTAGGTTTGGCTGCGGAGAGGGCCCGCCGGACGGCCTCGGCCACGTGGCGGGAGAGGATATCTGGGGACTCTTCGTCTTCAATGTCCGCGAAGGCTGGCTGGATTCCCCGTTCTCGACTAAGCAGTCCGCCAAGTGCATCGGTGGTGAGAAGTTCGTACAAGCCTTCGGGCAGATGCTCAGCCGCCACTCCCCCAATGAAATCAGTCACTGCGCCAGGCTAGCGGACGAACAGCGCAGAGCAATCGCGAACTGCCACTGCGTCGCGAATGCATGACGACCAGAGAAGAGACGGAGCCATTCGATGTCAACGTTTCGGCCTCGGCGCAGAGGCTACCAAAGGCTCCTGGCGCACGTCGCTCTCCGCGCGCCACTCGTCGACCTGTCATGGGCGAAGTCGACCAAGCTCGAACCATCAATCGGCTCCAGACGGCCTAATTAAGTGCAGCCCCTGCAACTGCCCGGCACCCGTCGAGAAGATCAATGAAGTGCTCGACCCCCTGACGCTTAGCCCGCAGGTGGGATTTCAGATCTGGATGTGCCAGGGCGCCGAAACGGCGCAACTTTGCAACGTTCTCGCTCGTCTTGTGGGCGACGAAGTTCCTACACGCGCGTATTTCTTGAAGCGGGTTTGCAATGGATCCAGTGCCAACGGCAACGGAAACCACGCCGATTCCGTTCATGATCGTTATCCGGTTAGGCACCTGAAGGGCACGGATGACCGATCCTAGAACTTGCGTGCTGTGCCAGGTGGGCTCGCTGTAGGAACCGCAATGCCCCTGTGTCTTGAGGTAAGCCAGGGCTTGCACTTCACTAACGGGGACAGTTGGAGTGTAGAGGTTTCCAGCAAGCCCCAATACTGGGCCGGAACACGACGTCAGAACCGCGTCTCGAAGAAAACGACCCCAAGCGTCCCAAAGTGCGACGAGACAACCGTCTTCCAACGGGGTGCTCGCAAAAGTATTCAGACCGGCAAGGCCCGAAGCGGCGCATGAATGGAACGACGCTTCGATTACGTCCGTCTCATCAACGAATCGGTTCAAGACAGCTTGCATGCCCATCGCTCAGGAGAGCCTACCGGAGAGCGCTTCGCAGAATAGGTTGAAGCGAACTTGTCGAGAACGCATTCGTTGAGTCGAAGTCTTAGCTTCAGCGAACGATGGGACCGGTGCACTTTCGATATCTTCAGCACTCAGACTCTCGTTCAGCTGCCCCAACCCATATTTAATCGACTCGGTGTCTCCTTGCAGCAGCTCATTCTGCACACCGTCCAAAGAGAGCCTGCCGGGCGGCAAGTCGCCATGAGTGTGGAGTACAGCCGCGAACAACATGGAGAAATGCGGGCGTTGTGCGAGTGGTGAGCCCTCGAGTCCTTCCAAAAGCTGTGCCGCTTCTCGAAGCCGGAGTTCAACGAGCGCGCGAGCAGGAAAGTCCTTTTCACTCCAGGTCGCCGTCTTCTTATAGAACCTTGTGATCCGTGCCTCGCCGCCGTCAGTAACTCCGTCGACGAAGTAGCTGATCAATTCTGCTACCAACGACTGATCCAGCATCCTGACTCGCTGCCGTGCGCTCATTACCCCCACCTCCCAAAGATATGAGGAGTATTCGACCACGGACTTCACGAGCTCACTGAACGCATTCTCATAAGATGCATTGCGCAGTTCCGCTTCGTTCACTGGCACGGTATAGGAGTTTATTCGGATGAAGACCTCAAGTACGTCTTCGTCGGATGCACCAAGAAGTTGCTCACAGGTGAGCTTGTAGTTGAGAAAAGTATCCTTCTCTTCGGGCTCGAGAGTCTTGTAAGTCTTGCCCTCAAAAGCGGGGGACTTACTGCCTATTGTCAGTTTGCTGTCTGCAAATTGAAAGATTGTCCGTAGGCGCTGTTGACCGTCGACCACATCCCGCAGCGTGCGTCGTGTATCCCTGTCAACGGTGGTTCGAAAGAGCAACTTCGGGACGGGATATCCGTTGAGGATGGAATCAATAAGATAGGACTTCGCTGGTGTTGACCAGACACTCCCTCGCTGGAACTTCGGATTGAGATCGACCTCGCCATCCGTCTGCCATTTCAAGATTTCCGCGATCGTGTAGGTCTGTGGTTCGCTTCCCAGCATCGTTCATCCTCATGTCCATGTTAGGCCAGTTAGTACTGACCACCGGCCGCGCCCGACAGGTCCGATATCGGCAGTCCATTTTTTGTTCGGGGCCAGAGGTCCCACAGCTGAATGCTATCTCAATGCAGCAGACCAATAATGACAAACGGCAATCAGGCATGACGATAAATAAAACGGGCACTATGGACGACTGCGCATTTCTTTCGTGTGGTATCCAAAAATGCCCGTGCTTCTCCACAAGGCTCAGTCCCTAGGGCTCTGCGGTAACAAGCTGGCCCTAAAGCTCAGGAATCTGGGCCTCCAGCTGCTTCTGCTTACGAAACGCAACGCGGTCCCCCACCCACCCCTTGCTGTTGATCCTGAACGCAACGAAACCGTTTAGGTAAACCGTTTGCGTAACGCGCCAGACACAAGTAAGCCAGCACCCGCAGGCACCCTCAGGGAGGAGGAACAGTGGTCACCATCCGCGATGTCGCCCCGACACACCTCCGTGACCGGGCTCCTCGCCCCCCATGGTGTCCGACGCCCTCGCCTCCCAGGTCATGCAGGGCGTCGAGGAGGAAGCCCAGGAACGCGGCTACACCGTGATGCTGGGCCGCACCGGCGCCAAGTCCGCCCACATCGCCGGCTACCTCCGCACCGTGCGCACCTACCGGGCCGCCGGCGTCATCCTCATCTCCGCGGTGATCACCCCGGAGACCCGGCAGCTGCTGGGGCCCAACGTCCAAACAGGACTGGAGGGCGCGCCCGGCCAGGCTGGACGCGCCCTCCGCGTGCAGCGAACCCACGAAGTGGTTCGCTATGCCTGTGGTTCAGTCGATGAGCACCGGCTGCTTGGCACCCTGCGAAGATTCCACAACGGGCGAAACCTTTCCCGACCGGTGATGCAGCCAGTTCGCCACCGCCAGAAGTGCCACCAGACCGAAGGTGCTCAGGAGCTGGGGGCGGGAATCCTCGCCGATGAAGCCGACTGTGAAGATCGCCGCGAGGATGACCAGACCGACCACCGTGAGCCATGGGAAGCCGGGCATCCGCAGAGGGAGTTCCGTCCTCTCGCGGTCGGCACGGAGTCGCAGCGCGAGCTGGGCAAGGAGCGCGGACGTCCACACCAGCAGGCAGGTCGAACCCACAATGTTGAGCAGGACGGGCAGGACCTTCTCGGGGAAAGCCAGCTCCAGCACAACCGTGAAAACGCCGAAAGCGACGCTGGCCAGGACTGCGACAACCGGAACCCGGGCCTTGGACACCGAAGCAAGCAGGCGAGGGGCTTCACCCCGCTCGGCGAGGGAGTACGCCATCCGTGAGGCGCCGTAAAGGTTGGCGTTGAGGGCGGAGAGCAGTGCTGCGACGGCCACCAGCGTGATGGCGGTGGCCGCACCGGGCATGCCCGCGGCGTCCAGCACCGCGGCAAACGGGCTCTTCAGCCCCGCCGAACCCACGGGAACCACCGCCGCGATCACGAAGATCGCACCGATGTAGAAGACCAGGATGCGCCACAGAACCGTCCGGACCGCTGTCCGCACGCTGCGGGCTGGCTCCGCGGTCTCAGCCGCCGCCACGGACACGATCTCGGTGCCGCCGAATGCGAACGCCACCACGAAGAGTGCCGTGGCAATCCCGGCGAATCCGCTCGGTGCGAATCCGGCGCCGGTGAAGTTGGCCAGGCCCGGCGACTGCACGCCCGGCAGCCAGCCGAAGAGCAGGGCCGCGCCCACCAGGAGGAACCCGACGATTGCTGCCACCTTGAGCAGGGCGAACCAGAACTCGAACTCGCCGAAGTTCTTCACGCTGGTGAGGTTCACAGCGGTGAGCACCACGATGAACACGAAGGCCATCAGCCACACCGGCAGCGCCGGGAAAATGGTGGACAGCAGACCCGCCGCACCGAGCGCTTCGGCCGCGATAACCACCACCAACTGCAGCCACCAAAGCCAGCCCACCGTGGCACCGGCCACCGGCCCGTAGGCCTTGGCGGTATAGACGGAGAAGGCGCCGCTGTCCGGATTCGCGGCGGCCATCTCGCCGAGGGCCCACATCACCAGGATGATGAGGGTGCCGGCCACGAGGTAGGAGATCAGCACGGCCGGCCCGGCGGCCTGGATGCCGGCGCCGGAGCCGATGAAGAGGCCCGCGCCGATGGCGCTTCCGAGCCCCATCATGGTGAGCTGGCGGGGTTTGAGTGCCGCGCCCAGTGCGCGGCCAGACGTCTTTGTCTGTTGTTCCATGGGGAGTCCTCTGGTTTGTAGGTGGAACGGATTGAATTTCAGGTCAGTCGATTTGTCAGGCAGCGTGGGCTTCGAGCAGCCGGAGCACGCGGTCGTTCGAGGCGGGATCGGCAACGGTGATCCGCACGCCGTCGCCCTGGTACGCCCGGACCAGGATGCTGGCGCTGTCGAACGCGTCCACCAGCCTCGCGCAGAGATCGTCATCCGCACGGATCCACAGGAAATTGCCCTGGCTCGGCTGCAGGTTCCAGCCCCGGGCTTCGAGCTGCGCGGCCATGCGGCCGCGCTCCTGCTTGACCTCGGCCACCCTGGCTTCCATCTCCTCCCCGGCGTCCAGCGAAGCGATGGCCGCCTTCTGGGCCAGCGCGCTCACGGAGAAGGGAAGGGCGGTCCGGCGCAGTCCCTCGGCGATGGCCGGCGCCGCCACGGCGTATCCCACGCGCAGGCCGGCGAGTCCGTAGGCCTTCGAGAAGGTGCGCAGGATGCCGACGTTCGGGTACTGGCGGTAGAGGGCCAGGGAATCGGGGCCGCTGCCCGCTTCGGCGTATTCCACATAGGCCTCATCGATCACCACGAGGATGTCGGAGCGGACAGTTCGCAGGAAGGCCTCGATGCGTTCGTGGCTGATCGGCACGCCCGTCGGATTGTTGGGGGTGCAGAGCAGGATCACCTTGGTGCGGGCAGTGACGGCTGCCGCCATGGCATCGAGGTCGTGGCCCTCAGCGCCGTCCAGCGGGATGCGGACCGGCCGCGCGCCTGCCAGCTCAACCAGGATGGGGTAGGCCTCGAAGGAGCGCCACGCGAAGATCACCTCATCGCCGGCGTCGCACAGTCCGGTGATGATCTGCTGGAGGACGCCGACGCTGCCCGGTCCCACCGCAATCTCCCCCGCGGTGACGCCGAAGTGGCGCGCAATCCTTTCGCGGAGCTCGACGGCGGCCGAGTCAGGGTAGCGGTTCATGGTGCCGGCCGCTTCGGCCACCGCAGCGGCAGCAGCGGGCAGTGGCTCGTAGTGGCTTTCGTTGCTGGCGAGGGCTGCGATGTCCATGCCGGCGCTGCGCCGGCCCGGGACGTAGGGCGGGAGGCCGGCCACCGCGCCGCGAACGGTGGGAAGTGCGGTTTCCGGTGCAGTCAGGAGCTGATCACGGGTCATGAGGACCGATCATGGTTGTGACCCTGCCCACATTGCAAGATACCCTCAACGCATTGGGACTTCTGCTCAACTTCTACTGACTGTGGTGAAAATATGACCATCCAGAACTCTCGCACTCTGGATTCCCTCGACGGCAGGATCATCCTGGCCCTAGACAAGGACCCGGAAGCCAGCGCCCTGGCACTCTCGCGGACGCTCGGCGTCGCACGGAATACGGTCCACGCCAGGCTGGCACGGCTCGAGCGCAGCGGCGCCCTCCGCTCCTTCAGCCGGAGACTGGATCCCGCCGCGCTTGGCTATGACCTCATGGCTTTCCTCTCACTGTCCATCAGCCAGACCCGGACAGGTGCGGTGGAAGACGGGCTCGCCGCGATTCCGGAGGTCATCGAGGTGCACGCCACCACCGGGGACGCGGACCTCATGGCCAAGGTGGTGGCACGCAGTACGGCCGATCTCTACCGCATCACCAACCAGATCCTGGAAATCGAGGGGATCCAACGGACCAGCACGGCCATTTCCGTGCTGGAACTCATGCCGCCCCGCTACGACGGCCTCCTGAGCCGGCTCTCGGAGCAGGAATCCCGCCCTTCGACCTAAGTGCGGGTGATGCACGCCACAAGTGCGCAAATTTTCACTTCTGGCTGCCTTCTATTGCCAAATATCCCAATCGAACTCGACTCTCTTGCCTATCTGTTGACCAGCGCACAAGATTCCTGCATGACTTCACTTACCGTCTCCGGCCGCGTGGCACAGGTTCTCAGCAGCTATCTCAGCGATGTGTTCGGCGTTATGGGCAACGGAAACGTCTACTTCCTGGACGCCGCGGAAAAGCTGGGCCTCCGATTCTCCCCCGTCCGCCATGAAGGCGCCGCCATCGCCGCGGCCGACGCCTACTACCGAACGTCAGGACGTCTCGCAGCGGGCACCACCACCTACGGCCCCGGCTACACCAATGCACTCACCGCCCTCGCGGAGGCGGTCCAGGCACAAATCCCCGTCGTGCTGGTCACCGGGGACGCTCCGAGCACTGGCGCCCGGCCCCAGGACGTGGACCAGGCGGCAATCGCGGCGGGCCTCGGCGCGGCGACCTTCACCGTCACCCGCGAAGCCGCGGGCTCCATCACGCGGCAGGCAGTGGAGTACGCACTGACCAAGCGGACCGCCGTCGTGATTGCCATCCCCTACGACCTCGCGGCACTCGAGGCAGCGGACGAAGAGCTTTCCGAGCCGCCGGCACCGGCGGTGAGTGACGACGTCGACGGCGGCCTTGGGCAGGTAGCCCGCCTGCTCGCAGGGGCGAAACGGCCGCTGATCCTCGCCGGCCGCGGTGCGCATCTCGCCGGAGCCGGTCCGGAGCTCCGCGAGCTCGCCGACCGCCTCGGCGCACTGACCGCCGGAACCGCCCTGGCGCTCAACCTCCTCAAAGGCGAGGGGTACCTGGGCGTCGCGGGCGGTTTCGGCACCGACACCGCGGCCGGGCTCATGGGTGGGGCCGACGTGGTCCTCGTGGCCGGGGCAAGCCTGAGCCCCTTCACCATGCGGTTCGGGCACCTGCTCGGCCCGGACAGCACCGTCATCCAGATCGATGCCGCCCTGCAGCCGACGCACCCCCGGGTGGATACGTTCGTCAGCGCGGACGTGAAGTCTGCTGCGGGACACATCCTGAGGATGCTGGATGGCCTGGCCTCGCCGGACCCCAGCCGCGCAGAAGGCTGGCGCGCGGAAGCCCGCAACCGCCTGGCCGAAGGACCGGCCCACCACCCAGGCTCCGACGAGACCCCGGACGGCCGGCTGGACCCGCGCTCCCTGGCCACAGCATTGGACGCCGTGCTGCCGGAGCGCCGCACGGTGGTCCAGGACGGCGGGCACTTCGTCGGCTGGGCACCCATGTACTGGCGCATCCCCAGGCCCCAGGACCTGGTCATGGTGGGGACCGCCTACCAGGCCATCGGGCTCGGCCTTGCCAGCGCCGTCGGGGCAGCCCGCGCAGTGGACGACGGCCGCACCCTGGTGCTGGCCTCCGGCGACGGCGGTTTCCTGATGGGCCTGTCCGATCTCGAATCGCTCATTGGTGCGGCAAGCAGCGCCGTCGTCGTGATCTACAACGATGCCGCCTACGGAGCCGAAATCCACCAGGACGGCTCCCAGGGTCTGACCGAAAAGCCCATGCTGATCCCCGAGGTGGACTTCAGCGGCATCGCCCGCGCGCTCGGTGCCGAGTCGGCGATCATCCACTCACTGGCGGACCTTGCCGCACTCACGGATTGGATCGATGCCGGCGCCAAGGGAACCTTCGTGGCCGACTGCCGCATCACGTCGAGCGTCCGGGCCCCATGGCTGAGCGAATGGATGGAGGCCTCGAGGGCGGCGAAGGCGGCAGTGGCGGGCTAACTGCCCGGATGGCACGAAAAAGGAGGCCGATGACGACACCCAGTGTCGCCGTCGGCCTCCTTTGATGCCCGGCGGTGGTGCTATCCCCGCAGGGCGCTGGACCCTAGGCCGCCGTCGGAAGCGTTACGTAGCTGCCCTCGATGACGCTGGCGGCAACAACGGGAGTGCCGTCCACTGTGACATAGCTGCCACGGGTGCTGGGGGGCAGGTTTCGGGCACCGGCGACGGTGACATAGCTGCCCTCGACGCCGGCGGGGACGCTGCCGGCGGGGAGAGTCACGTAGCTGCCGCCGCGTACTGCGGTGTCAGCGACAGTGATCCCGGTAGCGGTCTTGAGGGTGGTTTCGGTGGTGGATGAGGATGTTGCGGGGCGTTGGGTCAGCAATGTCATGGGTTCTCCTTGGCGTTTCAGGATGAGGGCCATTCGGGTTCTTGTGCCGCTCAAGCAGGAGGGCGGTTGCGCGTTGTGTCGCTTGCCCCGCTGGCCCGGGTATGTTCACCGGTGCGGCACTCGAGGGCTACGATGGCCTGTACCTAACTTTACGTCTTATCGTGAGCTACTCAAAATAACGTGGGAAGGCTCACGTTTACGCAAGGCGGCTGTTCGCCATCCGATGCGGGGACTAGTCTGATCCGCATCAACGTCCACCGCCGTCAAGGAGCCGTCATGGCCGGGTTTGTGCAGATCATCGAATTCAAGACGTCCCGTATCAAGGAGATTGAAGAACTGGGCCGTCCCTCAAGAACCGAGGGGAGCGCTCCGGCCACGTTCCGCCGGATTGTTGCCACGGCGGACAGGGACCACCCGGGCACCTACTTCACCATCGTCGACTTCGAATCCTTTGAGTCGGCGATGGAGAACTCCGGCCGGCCGGAAACGGCGGAGTTCGCTGCCAAAATGGCGGAACTGTGCGACGGACCCGTGATCTTCCACAATCTGGATGTCATGTGGGAGGACACCGGAGACGGCGCGGATAAGGGCTAGGAGCCTGGCGCCGCCGTCGTACCTCGCTAAGGCCCCGGAGGCATCATGGCTTCGGACAGCGAAAAGCCCCGGCACATTTGAACTGTTCCCGGGATCATTGCCGTAGCTATTCTTGGAGCCGATCTGGCCGTCCTGGCCTTGATGACGTGCTCTACCTTGTCGGCCTGGGCCGCTTCCCGGCCTGCAACTTCTGCCTCATCCTTGGTGCCGTAGTCAACACCGAAAGCACGGCCAGTGCCTGCATGAGTACTACGACCAAAAGGGAGTTGATACTGGTGAGGCCAACCCCATCCCGGTGGGGAATCGAGTACTACAGTGGATGCATGGCTGCCAGCCGCAATCCGCTTGACGACCTGCGCGAAACCGTCGGCCATCTGACCGATCAGCTCAGGCTGCACGGTTCGGAGCGCGTTGATGATCTGGTCGGCGATCTCATCGGTGGGAGGCCCGGGCCGGCCCGGCCGCTGTCCGAGCTGCAGGCCGAGCTCGACGCCCTGGTCGGGCTGGAGACCGTGAAGGAACAGGTGCGGGCCCTCGTCGCACTGCTTCAGGTCCAGGCCCGCCGTAAGACGCATGGCCTGCCGGAGGTGGCCACATCACAGCATCTGGTGTTCCTCGGAAACCCGGGCACGGGCAAGACCACCGTGGCGCGGCTCCTGGCCGAGATGTACCGCGCGGTCGGTCTGCTGCAGAAAGGCCACCTGGTCGAGGTCGACCGTTCGGGCCTGGTGGGGCAGTACGTCGGCGCGACCGCCATTAAGACGGACCGGGTGATCCGGCGTGCGCTGGACGGCGTCCTGTTCATCGACGAGGCCTACGCGCTGGCCCCGGAGGACGGCCGGATGGACTTCGGCCCCGAGGCGATCGAGGTCCTGCTCAAGCGGATGGAGGACCACCGCCACCGCCTGGTCGTGATCGTGGCCGGGTACCCGCGGCTGATGGAGTCCTTCTTGCTCTCGAACCCCGGACTGCGCTCCCGGTTCGCCCGCGAGATCACGTTCCCCGACTACTCCGTCGACGCACTCCAGACGATCTTCCACCAGATGCTGGCCCAGCACGAGTACATGCTGGAGCCGGGTGCGGACCAGGTGCTGCGCCGCATCTTTACCGGACTTCACGCGGGCGAGGACTCCGGCAACGCCCGGTTCGCCCGCACGCTGTTCGAGCAGGCGATCAACCGCCAGGCGCTGCGGCTGTCGCTCGACGAGGAACAAAGTCTCGACGCGCTCGATCGTGAGGCCGTCATGACGCTCACCGCGGACGACATCGTCGAGGCAGCGCTGGCCTTGGGCGAGGAGCCGGAGCCGGAGCCGACGCCGGAACCGGAGCGGTCACGCTGGTGGCGCTGGCTGGCGTGACCGGATCGCTAGGGCCCTGGACCCCACCCCGGTCACAAACAGCGCCACCGCGGCTTCGCGCTACTCCTCAGACAACGAACTGCCCTTAACATGAAACTGCTCCCCGTAAGTTAGAACTGAATTTTCAGTCCAAATTTCGGGGAGCAGTTCAATCCTCGTGCCAGGGCCTTTCCCTGTCCGCCAAGCAGCGGAACTGCTGAGAGTCGTTAGCCAGCAACCTGGAACGTCAGGGTCTCCGTGAAGATCCGGCCGTACACGTCCGTGGCGGTGACAGTTGCGGTGTGCTCGCCCGCGGCGAGGTCGTTGGGTACTTCCAGCCGCCACAGGTGCATCATGCGGTCGGCCAGGCTTCCGCCGTTGACCAGCTGCTCCTGAACAGCAACCGGGTCGGAGTATTCAGCGCCGACCAGCTGGCCTTCGCCCTGCATCTGCTGCGTGCGGACCGCCTCAACCGTCTCGCCGCCGTCGAGCTGTACCTTCACCGTGGATCCGGTGCTGCCCATCCAGAAGTTGGTGGTCAGCCAGGTGCTGTTGGCTAGGTCGTCGCGGGAGACCGTCAGCGGGTCGGCGAATGCGGGGGCGCTGCCCTTCTTGGCTAGGTTCTGGGCGTACCAGTCGCGGTAGCGCGGCGTGTTCAGGCCCAGTGACATCTGCAGTGATTCGTCCTCGCCGCGGACGGTGAAGCGCTCCTGGAACTCGGTGTTCTTGATGTCCAGCGTCAGCACGCCCGGCAGGCCGCCGTCGCGCTGGTATGCGAGCGGGTAGCCTTCGGCGGTCTGGCGTCCGGAGTACCAGTCGCCGGAGATGGCGCCGGCGGTGATGTGGGTGAACGGCAGGGCGTCGATGCCGAACAGCTCGGACCAGCCCGCCAGCGAGTCGCCTTCGCGGAGGTTCTCGATGCTGTGGGTGTGTCCGCCCAGTGCGACCACTTCGCGGCCTTCGAGGATCTTGTAGACCTCCTTGACCTGCTCCACCTGGTGCTTGCTGCTGCCCTGGTCGGCGTAGTCCAGCAGCGGGATGTGGGCGGCCAGGACGATCAACTGGTTCTTCGGCACCTGGGCGATGTCATTGCGGAGCCATTCAAGCTGCTGCTCATCCAGCGAACCGGTGTAGTCGCCCTTGGCTGCCGGAAGCTTGGTGGGGAATTCCACAGTGTTCAGGGCGACGACGTGGGCCTTGCCGGCGTCGTAGGAGTAGTATTCCGGACCGAGCTGGGCCTTGAACGTGTCGAACGTGTGCTCGCTGCTGGTGGCGTCGAAATCAAGGTCGTGGTTGCCGGGCAGGAAACGGGCCGGGCCGTTCAGCATGCCTGACAGCTCACGGGTCTGCGGGTACAACGAGAGGTCATCGCCCACCACGTCGCCGATGAACAAGGCGCCGCAGCCAGCGTAGTCCGTGCGCGCGGCCAGGTCGGCGAAGGCGCCGGTACGGGCGTATTCCACCTCGTCCTGGTCGTAGGTCTGGACGTCGCCGCCGATGACGCAGTGCTGCTCAGGCGATTGAGTCAGGCCGCTCTTGGCCAGCGGGAAGTTCACCTGGTCCGGCAGCGGTCCGGTGGGCTCGATGCCCCCGAACTTCAGCTCCGGGGAACCCGCGGGCAGGTGGTGGTAGAAGAACTGGGCCACGTTGTCCGCATCCACCGGAACCTGGTAGCCGCGGGGCTGGGTCACGGACACGGTCATGTTGTCGAACGCCGGCAGCTCGTAGCGGCCCTGGCTGTCGGTCTTCGTGACGTCACGCCCGTTTGATAGGGTCACCCCGGTCAGACCGCGCTCGTTGCCGTCCTGCACGGAGTCCTGGTCCGCGTCCACAAAGGCGACGCCGTCTATCACCTGCTGGTTCTCGTCAGGCCCCGCCACTACATTGACGCTGCCGCGGTAGGCCGAGTCGGCCCAGTCGCTGGGCTCGGCGGCGTTGCCGGTGGAAGCGTTCAGAAGGGAGGCCGCGGCAATGACGGCCAGGGTGCCGGCGGTCAAGGCCAACGGCCGGGCAGGATGGAGCTTGGACGGTCTGGCAATCAAGTACACGAAGATCCTCCGGGTCGAGTGAATGCTGCCGGCCGTTCTAGCCGGCGCATCCACCCTCACAGGGCCGGGTAAACGGTCACCAACGGGTAAGCCACGGGAAGGGGACAGGCACGTAACCACTCGTCGGGGTAACGGGCGACGGCGGCACTCACGCGGGTGCCGCCGTCGTCGATTTGGTCCTTCCCCGGCTCCATCCGGCAAGGCACCCCGCACAGTACAGAGCTGCTGACCAGCACTTTTCCCCGTCATCAACCCGGCTGATTCCGAAACAGAACTCTCATTGTGATACTCAGGTAGGCATGTCTTCATCATCCGCACCCTCAACTACGGCTTCCGCTGCCGAAGAACGCAGCGCCCGCGTGGCCGTCACCCTGTTTCCCCTGCTGATCCTGGCCGGAGGCGCCGTGGCGCTTGCCGCCCCGGACGCCTTTACCGGGCTGGCGCCGTGGATCAACCCGCTGCTGGGAATAATCATGTTCGGCATGGGCCTTACGCTCACGCCGCCTGACTTCGCCATCATTGCGAAGCGCCCCGTTCCGGTGGTGATCGGCGTGGTGGCGCAGTACGCCATCATGCCGTTCCTCGGCTTGCTGATCGCCATGGCACTGTACCTGCCGCCGGCGCTGGCCGCCGGCGTCATCCTGGTGGGCTGCTGCCCCGGCGGCACTGCCTCCAACGTGGTGTCCTACCTGGCAAAGGGCGACGTCGCCCTGTCCGTGGCAATGACCACTGTTTCTACCCTCATTGCTCCGCTGCTGACCCCTGTGCTGGCACTCTGGCTGGCCGGCCAGTACATGCCGGTGAACGCCGGCTCCATGGCGTGGTCCATTGTCCAGATCGTGCTGCTCCCCGTACTGCTGGGACTTGTGATCCGGCTCTTCCTGCCCCGGCTCGTCAACAAGGCACTGCCCGCCCTTCCGTGGATTTCGGTCATTGCCATCACCATCGTGGTGATCGCGGTAGTTTCAGGGAGTGCAAAGGCCATCTTCTCCGCCGGCCTGCTGGTCCTCGCAGCCGTGATCCTGCACAACGCCCTCGGATACGCCCTCGGATACGGCGCGGCCCGTCTGTTCAGGCTGCCGATTCCTTCCAGGCGCACCACAGCGATCGAGGTCGGCATGCAGAATTCCGGCCTGGCAGCGGGGCTGGCACGGCAGTACCTGACTCCTGAAGCGGCCCTCCCCGGCGCTATCTTCTCCGTCTGGCACAACGTTTCCGGTGCCGTGCTGGCCGCCTACTGGCGCCGCCGCAGCACTCCTGCTCCGCGCCAGGGCGGCCATGTTCCGGCGGCAGTCACCGAGTAACTGCACAACGAGGCGGCCACACCACGGGGCCGCCCGGCTCACCCGGCGTACCCTGAACCCATGGCAGCCGACGGCAGTTCTCTATGCATCCTGGGACGCGTGAAGTCGGTCTACGAGAACCTTCCGCTGCCGCCGGCCGTTGTGGCAGCGATGGCCCTCGATTTCCTCTTTGCCAGGCTCCGTCCCCTGCCGCTTCCCGGCCCCCGCTCCGTTCACAGAATAAAGGTGCCGCGGTACCTTGGGTTCCCCCACAAGCAGGTTCCTTCGGCTGGAACTCAGTCGCCGCCGTCGTACTCCTCCGCCGGCACCATAGGAAACGCACAGGTCCGGCGCCTAACATGGCCCACATGAAATCTGCCCGGGACGCACGCTCTGCCGCCGTGGTGATCAACGCCGGATCACGCCGAGGGGCGGCACACGAACTTGCCGTGGACACGATGCGAAAGGCAGGCGTGCCGGTCTCCGCCGTGCACCATGTGCACTCGGGGGCAGACCTGGCCGGGACGCTTGATCGGGTGCTTGCGGACGGGCACGACCTGGTGGTTGTCGGCGGCGGCGACGGGACTGTGTCCTACGCCGCCGGCCGGGTTGCCGGCACCAACGTTGTGCTCGGCGTTCTTCCGCTGGGCACCGCCAACGACTTCGCCCGTACGCTGGAGATACCCAACAACCTTGCCGAGGCCTGCGCCACCATCGCCGACGGGAAAGTAGTGGACATCGACCTCGGCCGGGCCAACGGTGAGCCCTTCCTCAACGTCGCGTCCGTGGGCCTGTCGGTGGCTGTCACCGAAGCTCTCAGCCCCCGCCTGAAGCGGTACATCGGGCCATTGGCCTACAGCATCGCCACGCTAACGGCTTATGCCCGGCACAAGGCGTTCCGGGCCCGTCTCGAGTTCCCCGACGGGGACCACGAGCCGATGGAACTCGACAGCCTGCTTCAGGTGGCCGTCGGCAATGGCCGGCATTACGGCGGCGGCAACACGGTCTCCCCCACGGCAGGGATCGACGACCACACCCTCGACATCTACGCCATCCTGGCGGGACCGCTCCGGGAGCATGTGAGTATCGCGCGGTTGCTCAAGGACGGAAGCTTCATCAAACACGACCGGGTGTACCACCTGACCACCAGACGTGTCCGGCTGGTCACCGACCAGCCGCTGCCGGTGAACCTCGACGGCGAGATCGCGACCACCACGCCAACCGACTTCACCGTCCAGCGCAACGCCGTCCACGTCGTGGTGCCCCAGAGCAGCACCAGCGCGTTGTTCGACGGACCGGGCGCCGCGCCGCCGATTGGCTAGGAGGCCGGATCCTCGTCACGTTTCGTCGGCCGATAGCCGGCAAGTTCGGCGCGGATGTCGCCCTCCTCGTGCCCGCCCTTCTTTTTGCCGAACGGCAGCGCGTTGAGCAGCGGATGCACGATCGCCATCACGACGAGGCCCCAAGCGAGTCCGATGACGGCCGAGCACAAGGTATTGACGAGCCAGGCCAGGAAGCCGCCCACAACAGCGATCCCGGCGAAGGGGTGCTCGAGGACATGGACCAGGTCATAGGGTGCGTGCCAGCCGAGGTCGTGTGCACCCTGCAGCATGATGTGGCCACCCACCCAGAGCATGGCGATTGTCCCGATAAAGGTTATCCCGGCCAGCACGGCGGGCATCCCCTTGACGAGCAGCTCACCGGTGCGCTGGGAGCCGGCGGAATCTTTGGCGGCCAGGTGCATCCCGATGTCGTCCATCTTGACGATGAGTGCGACGGCCCCGTAGACGGCCACCGTGATCACCAGGGCCACGACCACCAGGATAATCGCCCGGGACAACAAGGAATCCTGGGCCACCTCGTTCATGGAGATGACCATGATCTCGCAGGAGAGGATGAAGTCGGTAGTGATGGCGCCCTTGATGACTTTGGCCTCGGCCTCCGGACCGCGTTCAACCGCCGGCGCGTCTTCCTCCGCGGTGTGGTGGCCGCGGAGCTTGTGCCAGACCTTCTCGGCGCCCTCGTAGCAGAGGTACGTGCCGCCCGCCATGAGGATGAACGGGATGGCCCATGGGACGAAGGCGCTGATGAGCAGCAGTGCCGGCAGGATGATCAACAGCTTGTTTCGGAGCGAGCCCCAGAAGATTTTCTTGATCATCGGCAGTTCGCGGGACGGGTCCGCGCCGGACACGTACTGCGGGGTGACGGCGGCGTCGTCGATGACCACGCCGGCGGCCTTGACCCCCGCTTTGGCGGCTCCGGCCGCGACGTCGTCCACCGAGGCGGCGGCTATGCGGGCCAGGGCTGCGACGTCGTCGAGCAGGGCGACGAGACCGCCGCTCACAGATCGGCCCCGAGATGCTCGAGGGCGGACGGCTGAGTGTGGATACCTAGGTCAAGGCGCGAGATTGGCATGCTCCGAGTCTATTGCGGCGGACAGCCGGCCGAACAACCCCGTGTAACCTCCGCTCCGCGTTAACCTCCCCTCCAACTCAAGGCCCCACGCGCGCCACCTGCCCTCCCTAGCGTGGATGGGTCACCGGCCATCTGCCGGTCCCCGTCACCCCAGGAGGAAACCACTCATGCGCCCAGTCCTGACTGCAGCGGCAGCCGCCGCACTGATCGCCGCCCTGGCGAGCCCCGGCGTCGCCGCCCCGGAGAACGAAGCCGGCACGCCGTCGTCGAACGCTGCCGGAACCGCCACGTCCGCGATCAAGGTGAACGAGCGCAACGGCTCCTTCGATCTGCAGAGCCACCGCGGCGGCCGCGGCGAATGGACCGAGGAGTCCCTGGCAGCGTTCGCGAACTCCCTGGCCCTGGGCGTGAGCACCCTGGAGCTGGACACGCACCTGACCGAGGACGGCAAGGTCATCGTGTGGCACGACGACACCATCCAGGCCAACAAGTGCGTGGACACCGCACCCGCCACCGCCAATGACCCTGAGTTCCCCTACGTGGGCGACCGGGTGGCCGGGCTGTCACTCGCGCAGGTCAAGACGCTCAACTGCGGCTTCGTGCAGCTGCCCGGCTACCCGGCGCAGGACGTCATCGAGGGCAACCGGATCGCCGAGCTCAAGGACGTCTACCAGCTGGTCCGCGACACCGACGCCGCCAAGGTCCGCTTCAACGTGGAGACCAAGGTGGAGAACAGCGAGGTGGGCGGCGCCGGGATGGAAGCGCTCACCAAGGCCGTGGTGGCCGAGATCGAGGCCTCCGGCATGGCGGACCGGACCACCCTGCAGTCCTTCGACTGGTCCTCGCTGAACCTCACCAACGAGATCGCGCCCGAACTCCCGCTGGTGGCGCTCTCCAGCGGCGACGCCTGGATGGGCGTGGGCCAGCCCGGCGCGAGCCCCAATCTAGGCGGCATCGACATCGACGACTACGATGGTTCCCTCCCCAAGGCAGCGGCCGCGCAGGGGTACGACGTCGTCTCCCCCACGTTCCGCTCCGTCACCCCCGCGATGATCGCCGAAGCCCACGAACTGGGCCTGCCCGTCATCCCGTGGACCGTGAACACCACCGCGGACATGGAGCGCCTGATGGCCCTCGGCGTGGACGGCATCATCACCGATTACCCCACCCGCCTGCGCACCCTCATGGAGGAACGCGGCCTGAAGCTGCCCAAGGCGTACGAGGTTAAGGGCTAGGCTCCCTGGCTTGGAGTTCGCGGCCGGGCGGCAGCTTTTCGAAGCTGCAGCTAAGCGCCCTTCCGCTGCCACGCCACCGCCAACGCCAGCACCACGGCGCCCAGCCCCAGCATCACCAGAACCATCAGTCCCCAGTTCGACTGGTTCACCCCGGGCCCGTACAGCACACCGATCAGTACCGTTGCTGTGATGGCGCCAAGGTAGCGGCAGGTCTGGAAAATGCCGGCCGCCACTCCCCTCTCCTCCGGCCGGGCGGACACGTACAGGCCCTGGTTCGACGCCGTGCTCACCACCCCGTAAGGCACACCCATCAATGCGGTCAGCACAAACACCAAGGGCGGCCACAGGGACACCGTCAACGCCCCCAGTCCGCCCGAGGCAACCAGCAGGATCAGCGCACCGGCGATCAACACCGAACGCACGCCGAACCGCTCAATCAGCCGTACCGTCACCGGGGTGACCAGCACGGACATCGCCGCCAGGGGCAGCATCAGCAAGCCCACCAGTCCGGCGTCGTAATGTCCTGCCTCCTGCAGCAGCTGCGGCAGGCCGAAGAACGCAAAGTAGTAGACGCCGCTGAAGACGACGAACACGAGATACACCAGCAGCAGCGGCCGGTTCCGGCCCAGCAGCCGCAAGTCGAGGAACGGCGGGCGGAAGCGCAGCTCCCGCCACGCGAACAGCGCGGCAATGACGGTTGCGGCGCCGAGGAGCCACCAGCGGTATCCCGGCATCACGTTCAGCAGCGCCATCATCGCGAGCATCAGCGAGGCGACGAAGGCCAGGATGCCGGGGATGTCGGAGTCACGGATCAGGGTTGAGAGCTTCCCGGTTTCGCGGCCGGCATCGGCCGGCGCCGCCCGGTGCACCACAATCAGCGCCAGCAGCGCGAGCGGCACGTTGACGGCGAACAGCGCCTGCCAGCCCAGCAGGCTCACCAGCAATCCGCCGACGACGGGTCCCACCGCGGCCGCCGACGTGTTCGCCATCTGGATCCGGCCCAGCGGGCGGGTGGAGGGCAGCTTCGCCAGGCGGCTCAGTTCGGTGACCATCACGACGGCGGACGGGTACGCCGTCGCGGTCCCCACGGCCATGAGCGCGCGGGCCACGCAAACCAGCGCGAAGTTGGGCGCAAACGGAGCCAGCGCACACGTCACCGCCACCAGGGCCATTCCGAACGTGAACAGGCGGCGCGGCCCGAAGCGGTCCGCGAGCCTGCCCATGAGCGGCTGCCCGGCTGCGGACGCGAGGTAGAACGAGGTGATCACCCAAGTGACGGTGGCGACGTCGAGCGCGAAATCCTCCCGCAGGACCACCAGCGCGACGGCGATCATGGACGAGTTCAGCGGGTTCAGGGAGGTGCCGAGGCTGAGCGCAGCGATCGCGAGGCCGGGACGGGGTTTGTTCGTCACGCCCCTAAGTCTGGTGCATCGTTGCCTTGGGTCACGGACCTACTCCGGGGCGTGCGGCGAGTCGAGCTCGCCCCAAACCGGCGAAAGGCTCACCACCCCCTGGGCGCCGGCGCTGGCCAGCCTCGTGCCCCGGTCACATCCCGGGCATCAGCCCAAGCTGCCCCATCAGTGCGGCAACATCCGGGTGGGCGCGGAACGAGGTGATCTTTCCGTCGGTGACGGAGGCGAAATAGGTTCCTGTTCCCACTACGGATTTGCCAGTGGCCGGAATTTCCTGGTCCCCCATCCGCACCGGCCCGGTGTTCGTGCCGGTGAACTCCACTTCCGCCGCCACCTCGTCATCACTGATCACCCGCCGGGTGGCCCGGATGCGCATATCCGGAAACGCCATGAACCAGGTGTCCATGTAGGCCCGGACCTGCTCCCGCGTGCGGAACGGCTCGGGGGCCATCACGTCCGTAAAAGTGAAATCATCGGCCAGCAGGTCGGCGAACGCCGCCGTATCGTGCTGGTCCCAGGCCGCCATTCCGCGGTCGTCAAGCTGCTCTACTTCGGCGCGTGACATCACACATCTCCTCCTTGAAATGTCCTGATGCGCCTCATGTTAGACCGCTGGAACCCGTAGTCAATGGTTAGTTACTACCTGGGCGCAGGTCAGTCGAATGGCGCCCGCTCCCAACCCTGGTACCGCCGTCGTACTCTCCCTTATTCCGGGGCGTGTGGTGCGTTCAGTTCGCCGGCAATCTTTACTTCCAGCGCCGCTACCGTGGCCTCGGGCAGGACGATGAGACCGTCCAGTTCCCGCCGGGCGCGCTTGTATGCGGTCTGCCGTTCGGCAGGTGTCGCCGCGTTGTCGGAGGCGATGTTGAGCAGCTTCCTGGCCGTTGCCAGCCGCTGGCGTTCGGGCCCCGTGAAGTTGCTGTCCTTGGTCCGCTTGGCTTCCCGCTCGGCGACGTCGAACGCCAGCTCGGAAGCTGTGCACGGCCGCCCGGTATTCCGTCAGCCGGGCGGCCGTCGTAATCTCCTCCGGCTTGGCCGGCCGCAAACCGTCGGCCTCCCGCTTGGCCCGGAGGAAGGCGACCGTCAGGGGTTCGCGCACATCCGTCATGACCGGGAAATCGATAAGTTTCCCCACGTCGAGCTCGTAGTCCAGCCACCGCCGGTTCACGGCATCATGCGCTGCCACCAGGGCGGCGACCTGGGCCTGGCTGGCTTGTTCCGCCTGGACCGCCTGGTTCTTGAGCTTGTACAGCTCCAGACGGCGACGGTGCCGGCGTTCGCTGGCCTTGGAGCACTGCCTTGCCCACCCTCCGGCCATTCCGCCGAGAGGGAAGACGAGCCACCAGTAGTGGCGAAGGAAGTCAAAGAATTGGTCCACGGATTCATCGTCCCACCTGCGCCCGCCCACTGACACGCATTTCCCGAGTCATGTGCTTATGGGAAACGACTTCTAAAACCCGTTGACATGTGACTAAATGGTCACCTATTCTTGAGCCGTGGACGCCGTATTCAAGGCCCTCGCCGACCCCACCCGCCGGGACCTGCTCGATGAGCTCTTCCGGGAAGACGGGCAGACCCTTCACGCGCTCGAGGCGCACTTCGAGATGACCCGCTATGGGGTCATGAAGCACCTCAAGCTGCTGGAGGAAGCCGGCCTGGTGGTCACCCGCCGTCGGGGCCGCGAGAAACTCCATTTCCTCAATCCGGTGCCCATCCGCCTGGTCCACGACCGCTGGGTCAGCAAATATGCACAACCATGGGCCGCTGCCCTCAGCGACCTCAAAACCAGATTGGAAAGTCCCATGGAAAAGATCTTCGAAATCTATATCAAGACCACTCCGGAGCGGCTCTGGGAAGCCATTACGGACAGCGAGATCCGCAGCAAGTACCAGTTCGGCAACAGCATCAAATCGGACTGGACCACGGGCAGCCGCTTCGAAATGGGCAACCCGAAGGCGGACGGAGCGCTCCTGGGCGAGGGCGAAAACATTGAAGTTGTTCCCCCGCGCCGCCTGGTCCAGACCATGCGCGCCCTGTGGGGCGAGGACGTGAAGGCCGAAGGCACCTCACGCATCACCTGGGAAATCGAACCGGTGGGCGATTCCTGCCACCTCACCGTCACCCACGACCAGCTCCGCGAAGGCGCCAACGAACAGCTCTACGGCGGCTGGCCGATGATCCTCTCCGGCCTCAAAACCTGGCTGGAAACCGGCGAAAAGCTCACCACGCCCGGCTCCCTCATGTACACCTGAGGCGACCGACGGCGGCACCTGGACCGGTTACAGCTGCCTGCGCGCCGTGCTTCCGGCAATGAGATCTTCTGCACGAGCAGCCACGAGGGCGGGCAGGTGCGCGAGGCGCTGGGGAACGGACGCATGAGCCTCCGCCGCCGCAACGAGGATGCCCGTCACGCCGGAGCGGGCTTCCTCGACGTCCATCCCCCAACTGCCAGCCTCCCTCACAAGATGGTCCAGGGTGATGTAGTTCAGCCGGGCCTGACCGGCCACTGAATGCCCTGCATTGGAGCTGCGCGCATAGAGCAGCAGCGTTGGCGCGACGTCATACAGGGGCGCTAACTGCACCTCGCCCGTTTCCCGGATAAGCACCGAGTAGTTCTTGGAATGGGCGTCGCCGTTGCCGATAAGGACATTGAAAGCCACAGCCTTCAACAACTCACTCTTGAAAGCCGCAGCATTTCGGCTGTGCGGCGACGCGACCGCAGCCACTTGCGCGAGGCGTGACGGTGCCGCGGTCGACTGATCGTACTTTGCCGCAGACGCAATCCCCAGAACCTGCGTGAAGTCTTCCTGATGAATCCGCTTGTGGTCCTCGGTTCGGTCATAGCGTTCCACTACCAGGGCATCCCGGGTGCCGAACGTCTCCATCCGTGTCCGTGCCGCACGAAGGCCTGCCGCCCTGGCCAGCTCAAGCGCCCAATGTTCGGCCGCCAGCAAGTCCGGAATCGGTGAATCAAGCGGGTCGGGTTTGATGATGTGCGTGGAGGCGGCGCCCCGGGCCGGCCAATACCAGCCACTGTCGCCTGACGACAAGCTGCTGGACAACAGGACCTTGGACTGGACACCGCCAAGGGACGTGGTGATGGCGAAGTCCTCAGGGAGGTCCCAAGTGGGGAGGGACTCGACGGCGGCCACGACTTCCTGCTCGGTCATCGGCAGCAGTTCTCCCCCCTCCTCGGGATCCACGCCGTCGGGAAGGACCTGCACGGCGCCGGCACAGTCAGCGCCCACCGCCGCGAGCAACGCTTTGATGTCCGTGGAAGCAACGCCGTGCAGGTCGGCCAGGTGCGCACGAACCTGACCTTCCGGGAGGAGTCCATCGAAGAAGTTCAGCACTGCCGGACCGTTGATGGCTTTGGACTGCAACGGCAAGGACAACGAGAGCAGGGCAGCGCCGGCACCGTACTCAGCTACAAGGTCCGGGAGGTATCCAAGCCGCGGACGCAACGACGTTCCCGTGAGCCAGGCAATCCGCCGGCCATGCAGCCAGACGGCCAGCCGCTCATTCCGCCTCACTGCTTGACGTCCAAACGTGAAAACCGCGGAATAAGGGCAATGTCCCGCTCAAGGGCCCGCACCGCCGCGATGGCCGTCTCCAAAGAAACATTCTCGCCCTGTTCCAGGCGGACGATGGTGTGACGGCTCGCGTTGATGAGCTCGGCCAAGCCGCTCTGCGTCAGCTTCCGCTCCTGACGGGCGCTACGGACCGAAGCGCCAAAGGATTTCGAATCCATGGCACGGAAGAACGGAGTTTCAGCCGGATGTTCCATATATTCACCATAACAGGCATGAGAAACAAATGGTGAAGATAGTGAACATTCGTAGCTATTTCTGATATGTTCACGATCTTCACCGGCGGGGCACCCAAACCGGGAGAAGAAGAGATTGCGCGACCGCCAACTGATCGCCGGGCGCCGCGATCGCCGTCGTCCGGGACGGTGTCCAGGTGCACTCCGCAGCATTTGGACGCGCCGACGACTCCGGGCGCCCGATGACCGCCCAGACGCCAATGCTGCTAGCCTCCACCAGCAAGTCTCGAATCACTGGCCCAAAACGTGGCTTCCGTCAGCATAGATTTGCTGTCGTTCCATGAAACTTACTACTTCCGCGAAGTCGAGAAGAGGGTTCCCTGCCGGCTACCGTTGCCTACGCCTACCAGTTGGCGTCTGAGGCCAAGCTCAGTGAAAACCCGGAACTACGGTTTGCCGGACGGATACTTCATGCAGCGCTGGACGATCTCGCAGAGGTACTCCGCGGCAAGTTCGGCCATCCAGAAACGACGTCGTCGGAGGTGTTTGACAGCTACGCCCTGCACCACAGACACCGACAGCCACGGGAACTTGACACCAAATAGTCTCCCAGCCTTTGAGAGGGGGACTACGATTTCCCATTCCGGCGTCTCAACCTGCGTAACTTCGGTCTAGTTGTTCCGCTAACGTACGCGGAAGCTACTCAGCAGTTGAGACGGGAGGTCTGTGGCTACAAAGGCATCCCATCAAGCACCTCAGCAGTCGGAAGGTCGCGAGTTCATCAAGTCACCAGTTGATGCGCCAGGACAACTAATGCTGCGAAAAAGAGGACACGTACCGCTGAAGTCACAAATACCTTGCCTCTCGGCGAAGTCCCCCCCATGAGGGCCCGCGGCGACGTAGGATCAAGATAGGCGGCAGCCAGGAGTGTGGCGAAAATGTTTGAGCGATTTACGGACCGTGCCCGTCGCGTAGTTGTGCTTGCCCAAGAAGAGGCACGCATGCTGAACCACAATTACATTGGTACCGAACACATCCTCTTGGGTCTGATCCATGAAGGTGAAGGCGTTGCCGCCAAAGCTCTTGAGTCCATGGGCATTTCGCTCGACGGCGTGCGCGAACAGGTGCAGGAGATCATCGGCCAGGGCCAGCAGGCCCCATCCGGCCACATCCCCTTTACCCCGCGGGCCAAGAAGGTGCTGGAGCTGGCTCTGCGCGAGGCCCTGCAGCTGGGGCACAACTACATCGGCACGGAGCATATCCTGCTGGGCCTCGTCCGTGAGGGTGAGGGTGTGGCCGCCCAGGTGCTGGTCAAGCTGGGCGCAGACCTCAACCGCGTCCGCCAGCAGGTTATCCAGCTGCTCTCGGGCTACCAGGGCAAGGAGACCATGGGCGCAGGCGAGGGCCAGGGCCAGGGCCCGGGCCCCGGCCAGCCCGAGGGCACTCCCGCCGGTTCCGTGGTCCTGGACCAGTTCGGCCGCAACCTCACCCAGGCTGCGCGCGAGAACAAGCTGGACCCGGTGATCGGACGCGAGTCCGAGATGGAACGCGTTATGCAGGTCCTGTCGCGCCGCACCAAGAACAACCCTGTCCTGATCGGTGAGCCCGGCGTCGGCAAGACCGCCGTCGTCGAAGGCCTCGCCCAGGCGATTGTCCGCGGCGACGTCCCGGAAACCATCAAGGACAAGCAGCTGTACACCCTGGACCTCGGTTCACTCGTGGCCGGCTCCCGGTACCGCGGTGACTTCGAAGAGCGCCTGAAGAAGGTCCTGAAGGAAATCCGCACCCGCGGCGACATCATCCTCTTCATCGACGAAATCCACACGCTTGTGGGTGCCGGTGCGGCCGAGGGTGCGATCGATGCGGCTTCGATCCTGAAGCCGTTGCTGGCCCGCGGCGAGCTGCAGACCATCGGTGCCACCACCTTGGATGAGTACCGCAAGCACATCGAGAAGGATGCCGCGCTTGAGCGCCGCTTCCAGCCGATCCAGATCAAGGAACCCTCCGTGGCCGACGCGATCGAGATCCTCAAGGGCCTCCGCGACCGCTACGAGGCGCACCACCGGGTCACCATCACCGACGGCGCGCTGGTCGCAGCGGCGAATCTCTCGGAGCGTTACATCTCGGACCGCTTCCTGCCGGACAAGGCGATCGACCTGATCGATGAGGCCGGTGCCCGGTTGCGCATCCGCCGGATGACCGCCCCGCCGGAGCTCAAGGCGATGGATGAGCGGATCGCCGCCGTGAAGCTGGAGAAGGAGTCCGCGTTGGATGCGGAGGACTACGAGGGTGCCGCTTCGCTCCGCGACCAGGAGCAGAAGCTCGTCGAGGTGCGCAGAGAGAAGGAGCGCCACTGGAAGACCGGCGGCATGGACGACATCTCCGAAGTTGATGAGGAACTCATCGCCGAGGTGCTGGCGAACTCCACCGGCATCCCGGTCTTCAAGCTGACCGAGGAGGAATCCAGCCGTCTGCTGAGGATGGAAGACGAGCTGCACCAGCGCGTGGTGGGCCAGGAGGAGGCGGTTAGGTCGATTTCGCGGGCTATCCGCCGTACCCGTGCAGGCCTGAAGGACCCGAAGCGTCCGGGCGGCTCGTTCATCTTCGCCGGCCCCACGGGCGTCGGCAAGACCGAGCTCGCCAAGGCCCTGGCTGAGTTCCTGTTCGGCGAGGAAGACGCCCTCATCACGCTGGACATGTCCGAGTACTCCGAGAAGCACGCGGTTTCGCGGCTCTTCGGTGCCCCTCCTGGCTACGTCGGCTACGACGAGGGCGGCCAGCTGACCGAAAAGGTCCGGCGCCGTCCGTTCTCCGTGGTCCTGTTCGACGAGGTGGAGAAGGCACACGCTGACCTGTTCAACTCACTCCTGCAGATCCTGGAAGACGGCCGCCTGACCGATAGCCATGGCCGGGTGGTGGACTTCAAGAACACCGTGATCATCATGACCACAAACCTGGGCACCCGGGACATCTCCAAGAGCGTGGCCACCGGCTTCCAGTCCGGCACAGACACGCAGACCGGCTACAACCGGATGCGCGCCCGTGTGACGGAAGAGCTCAAGCAGCACTTCCGTCCGGAGTTCCTGAACCGTGTGGATGACGTTGTGGTGTTCCCGCAGCTCACCCAGGACGAGATCATCGAGATCGTGGACATGTTCGTTGGCCGCCTGGAGAAGCGCCTCAAGGACAAGGACATGGGCATCGAGCTCACCACCGCGGCCAAGGTGCTCCTGGCGACCCGCGGGTACGACCCGGCCATGGGTGCCCGGCCGCTGCGCCGCACCATCCAGCGCGAGATCGAGGACCAGCTCTCCGAGAAGATCCTGTTCGGCGAGCTCCACGCCGGCGACATCGTTGTAGTGGACGTGGACGGCGAAGGCGACGACGCCAAGTTCACGTTCGCAGGAAACACGAAACCCCGGATCCCTGACGCACTGCCAGCCGCGAGCTAACCACGAAAACGACGTCTGACCACCGTCGAGGCGGGCTGAAGTCCGGTGTGTCTCACTCGCTGCCCTGCAGGCGAAGGATTCCATGACGCCCTGAGGATCCAGCCGGGGTGCTTCAGCCGGTCGTTGCCGGTGGCATCGCCTGCTGCTTCTTTGCCTTGCCGTGAAGTTTCCCGGCAGCGTTATGGATCTTCTCACCCAAACCCATGGTGGGTCTCCTTAGTTTGCCGCCCCGTCGACGTGAATGCCGCAAGAGGCCGACAAATAATTGTTGGTACAGACCCGCCATAAGAGGCAGAACTGGACCCATCCGGCACTTGAGGTGCCGCTGTGCCTCCGGCAATGGTGGGTTTTGATTCAGGTCGGGGTGCCGTGTGCGGGCAGGTGGTAACCCGGGAGATCAGCGGTCTTCGCCGCCTTTGTGGGTAACTTCTAGGGCGCCAGCCGGTGGTAGGCAGAAGCAAAATGTATGAGGGGGTCCGGTACTTCCGCCGCTGGAGCGTCACTACCCATCGCAAGTACCTCTCCGACGATGAGCAGATGCGTTGCCGCAGGATGGATTGCAACCGTTCGCAGCTCGAAGTACGCGATCGATCCATCGAGGATCACCGATCCGGTGGCCGGGCCGCGGCGGTAGGGAACCTGGGCCAGCAGGCCCTCAACGGGGGTCCCTTGACTGGCCAGCCAATCCGCTGCGCCTTGATGCTTGCTGCGCAACAGACTCAACGCCCACGTACCCCTCGTGGCAATTGCTTCGCCAATGCGTGAGCCCGCGTAGAGGCTGACAAGCATCGTAGGCGGATCATAGGAGACGGAGAGAAAAGCAGTCACTGTTGCTGCGTAGTCGCGCTTGTGCAGCAATGTAGAAACCACGGCGACGCCGGCTGAGATGTCAGCGCTGAGCACGCGGTACAGATCGATGTCCGCTTCGGAAGGATGTTCGTCGCCAAGGCGATGCGCGTCCAACGTCCCTGGAATCTCCATAAGCACATCGTTTCACGCAGTGAACACATCAGGGCCGATCGTGACGAAGCCTTAGTGGTCGTTGTGGCTGTAAAGGACGGCCGACACCTGATGCTGACGCGTAGCTTCGGCCGGGACGAAACCGGATGGCCCGTTCTCGGGCCCATGTTTGGTAGGCCTTTCGTGGCGGCTGAGTGACTGTTGGTAGCTGACGCGCTGCAACTACGCGGACCTGCAGTTATTGGGGAATGTTCAACATCTTCACCATGACTTCATCTCCCCGGTGCGCCGTCCGTCTGGCCCACGACGGCGGATCTCACACCAGCAGCTCGGCAGTATCAGTCAGGGGTTCAGGCCCTTGGCGTACGCGGCCTGCCCCACGTGCTGGAGGCAATCGGCAATAGTGCTGACCAGCCGCACCCCGAGAGTGACCGGCGGGTCCCAGCGGGTGTCGACGATGCGGACACTGCCGCACAAAGGGGCCTCCCGCCGTCGGCTAGGACGACGGCGGAAGGCCCTTCGAGGGTTGGCCCGATTGCGGACGCCCGTCAGATGAGCCCTAGGTAGGGATGGCACCGAGCTGCTGCATGAGGCTCAGGTTGTCCGTGGTTCCCCAATGCTCAGCCACCTTGCCGTCCTCGACGCGAATAATGTCGGTGGTGCCGAATTCGACGCTTTTGCCGGTTGCTGCCATGCCGGCCATCTCGCCACGATGAGTGCCCGTGAGAATTACGTGGCACGCCTCCATGTTTCCGTCAGCCAATGACGCTTCCATTGACTTGACTTTAATATCGGGGAACGCCGTCCGGATCGCGTTCACGAAGTACCGGACGCCGTCCTTGCCGGGAGGTTGCCCTGGAAGAGCCTCTTCGTGATCGATGTAGTCATCCGTCGCCAACTCGTCAATGAGGGACAGAATTCCGCCCTCGATTATCTCCTTGTAAAACCGCTGGATCAGTCCAGTCCCGTCAGACATTTCCGACTCCTCTAGTACATGAGACCATTCAAGAACCCCCCGTTTTACATCCCCATCCCGACCAACGCCGCTGGCGTGAGGGCAACTCCGAGCGCAATCACGGCCAGTGCCACCGCAACCGAGCGGTTGGCGAGCCGCTTCCACGGGAGCATCTTCTCTCCTGCAATGAAGGCCCCAATCAGCGCCATCCAGCCGATGCTCATCACACCGAGCGCAAACAGCGCCACCATCAGCGCCCAGCAGCATGCGACGCACCACGCCCCGTGCTCAACTCCCATGCGCAGCGCGCCACGGTATCCGGGGCGCATGCGGTGCAGGATGAAGTCCATGGGTGTCCGGCATTTCATCAGGCTGACGTTCTTGGCGGGCGTGAGCTGATAGGCCGCCGCCGCCATAATCACCCCGGCCGCCAGGTACCGGCCGCCTTGATCCGCGGCGAAGAGCCCGGGAGCCAGCGACGCTACTGACATGTAGAGCGAATACGCCACGACGCCGAAGACCGTCCACGTGATCAGGTATCCGGCCACGAAAACGGCGGTGGATCCTGCCGGAGCATACCGCGCCATCTTGCGTCGGTGGCTCTGAATCCGGCCATATGCGACCACCATGGGTGCCACGGACGGGAACATCATGGCCGCCAGCATCACCACCCACGTGGCGACGAAGAATCCCAGCGGCCCCGGCTCAGTCCACCGACCCATGTCCATCCCGCTCAGCTGAGTGGACGTGAAGACCCAACTCGCCGCGGCGAGTATCAGCAGGACCGCGATCAGGCCAGCCTCCCGCGGATCGACCCGGGACGCGGCTGCCGTAGAACCGGCCGCTGTGGCAGGCGAAACGGCGGCGCGCGCAGACGGGCGAACGCCGCCTCTTGTGGACTGCTTCCTGCGCAGCATCAGCTGTCGGCGCTCATGCCCGGCCTTTGGGGGCGTTTTCGGCCATCGCGCTGGCGAACGTGAAGTCCGCGGTCTCACCGTAGACGCCGTCGAAGTCAAGGCCAAAGAGGTCCGAGTGTACCTGCGCTTTGCCGATCCGGAATTCCGGGGCGAACCCGAACATCGCGTTCTTGACGGTGGTGACACCACCGTCGGGTCCCGGCAGGGCCTCGAACGTGTAGCTCACCCGCCCGGCAACCGACGCGGACGGGGTGTCGCCGTCCGAGAATGTGACGCTGGCGCGCTCCACTCCCAGCCATTCTCCGTACAACGCCGCAAAATCCGCGAACGGGCCGCCGGCCTCACCATGAAGGATGCTTTCCAAGGCAGTGGCTTGCGCAGCCGATGCGCCGTCGTCAAGGACGACTCCCACCTTCCAGCCGCCGGCCGAGAGGTTCGACGGGAACCAGTTGCAGAAGGCGAAGGCGATGCCCGACAGATCGGTGTCATCGAGTTTTCCACTCGCGATTTGGAACACAGCCACGCCGCGGCACTCGCCATCCGATCCCGTGGGCGTACCATCCACCGGGCACGGACAAATCAGCTGGCAATTGCAGTTGGCGACATACTTTCCGGTCATTTCCCAAGACATTTAGAACTCCTTGCTGGCACCCTCGCCTAGCAGAAGCGGCCCAGACTCCAGCGCCGAATATACCCAAGGAACGGGACGGAAAGCCCCGTTAAGGCAGACAGTATTCCGACGAAATCTGTGTGTCAATACGCCGAGGAAATAGGGCGCCGAAGGGGTCCCTTGTGGTTGATAAACCAGGGGTGCTGTCGTCGGGTTCAGAAGCACTCACCGCTAATACGGACACAGTCATGCCAGTGGGCCTCTGGTGGCAGTAGGATTCAGAAATCTCCCGGAACTGCAGGCGGCGGAAACAAACGGCTGGACAGATTTGAAAGGAAGCACGAATGGGTAACGCGATGCCGCTCCTTTCGCTCGATAACTACTTCCGGAGCCTGGACCTTAGGGGTCGGATGGTGATATTCCAGTTGCCGCTGTCGGTGACGATGCTGCTGGTCACCGTCCTTGCGGAGGCATTTCGCCCCGGGCTCCTGCAGCCCGGTCCATTCCTGTACAGTCTGGGCGCCCATCTGGTCCTTCTGGCCGCGTGCGCGCTGGTGCCGTGGGGGCGGCTGCCGACCCGCGCCTGGGTAGTCATTCCGGTCCTGGACTGCCTGGCCATCGGGTTCTCCCGCGAAGCGGCGGATCAATACCTCACTGTGCTGGGTTTCCTGCTGGTTTTCCCGGTCGTCTGGCTATCCCTCGGCCGCCACCGTAGCGGGGTTGTGATGGCGGTATCGGCCACGATTCTCAGTGCGGTCCTTCCGCCGCTGATCCTTGGAATGGGCTTCACAGGGCCGTCGTTCATCCGGATCGTACTGCTCCCGGTCATCCTCGGGGTGATCTCCCTCACCGCGCATGTGGTCTCCAATGCTGTCCTGCGTCAGCGGCTGCAGCTGGAAAACCAGGACAAGGAACTGCAGGAACTGCTCGCGGCCAGCGAACAGCGCGAGCGGTTGCTGGGCACCATCATGGATACCGTCAGTGTCGGCGTGTGCGCGGTCGATGAACAGGGCCGGAAAATTCTCATGAACAAGCAGCAAAGCCACTACCTCGCCGGTACCCTCAGCGAAAACCCGCCGGCGCCCGGCAGTGAGGAGGTGCCGGTGTTCGGCGTTGACCGGAGCAGCCCACTGCCGCCGGCCCGGCACCCGCTGCGCCGAGCGGCCAGGGGCGAAGCGTTCACCGACGAATTGATCTGGACCGGCACCGGCACCGGCACCGGTCAACGCGCCTTCTCCGCAACGTCTCGGCTGATCAAGGACGGCACCGGCCGGAGTTCCGGCGCCGTGCTGGCTTTTACCGACGTGACGGCGCTGGTCACAGCCCTTGCAGCCAAGGACCAGTTCGTCGCCAGTGTCTCGCATGAGCTGAGGACTCCCCTGACCTCGATCCTGGGCTACCTCGGCCTGGCCCAGGACGAACACCCCGACCTTCCCGCCGACCTGGCCCAGTATCTGGTCGTGGCCAAACGCAACGCCGAACGGCTGCTGCATCTAGTGACCGACCTGCTCTCAGTCGCCTCGGATACCCTGGCCATCAACCCCCGGCCAGCAGACTTGACCAAAGTGATCCGCCACAGCATCGAATCCGCCACTCCGCATGCCAGTGCCGCGGGCATCAGCCTGCACCTTGAACCGTCCGGACCCGTAACCGGCCGGTTCGATCCGGCCCGCATCGGGCAGGTTATCGATAACCTGCTCTCCAACGCGATCAAATACAGCCCCGACGGCGGGGCCGTCACGGTCCGAGCCCGCCGGGACGGGGACAACATCAGATGCGAGGTCGCCGATACCGGCATCGGGATGACCCAGGAAGAACAGGCCCAGGCCTTCACCCGATTCTTCCGCGCAGCACGCGCACACGCCTCCGCCATTCCCGGTGCAGGCCTGGGACTGCCGATCACCAAAACCATCATCGAAAACCATGGCGGGACGATCGCCCTGGCCAGCAGCCCCGGACGGGGGACCACCGTCACCCTGACACTGCCGGAGGCAGACGGCGGCTCCTTGGATGCCGGCGAAGTACCGGCCATGTCATAGGCCAGCTAACCCAGCCTTGCAGAGCGCGATCCGGGTCAGCCGGAAAACCTACTTCCGCTCCCGCCACAGCAGCGTCACGCCGAACGCGACGGCGCCGAGCACCAGCATGGTGATCACTATGACTCCCCAATTGGCCTGGGTAACGCCGGTCCCGTAGAAGATGCCGATCATCACCGTGGCTGTGATGGCGCCAAGGTAGCGGCTGTTTCCGGATGCCGCCGATCCCCTCGGCGCCCGGCGCTGGAACCTCCCTACCCGATCTTCGACCAAGGAGATCCATAGCCTGCTTCTGTCCGGTGGCTGGCGCACGTGCGGCGAAGCTTGTGACTACCGGGGAACAAGCCGCCACAGGGACGTGACCTCGGCCGTGCGCGCCTCGAACAGAGGATCATCGCGGTCCGATGCCTTAGGATGCGTTGGCTTGGTGTCGAGCCGTTCCACCACCTTCAGCCCAGCCGCGTCGATGGCGGCCAGCAGATCCTCACGGGTCCGCAGGCCAAGGTGCTCGGCTAGGTCGGACAGGACAAGCCAGCCCTCACCGCCCGGCTTCAGATGGTCGGAGAGTTCGTTCAGGAAGCGGAACAGCATCCTGCTGCCGGGGTCGTAGACGGCATTGTCCAGGGTGGAATGCGGCGTGGCTGGAATCCAGGGCGGGTTGCACACAACGAGCGGCGCCCGTCCGGGCGGGAACATGTCGGTCAGGACGGCCTCAGCACGGTCCTGGACACCGAGGTTCCGGAAATTCTCACCGGCGCAGGCGATGGCACGCGGTTCATTGTCCGTCGCTACCACGCGGTGGACGCCGCTGCGCGCGAGGACGGCAGCGAGCACCCCGGTGCCGGTTCCGACGTCGAACGCCAGCGTGTCCGAGGGCAGCGGCGCGGCGGCCACGAGATCCACATACTCACTCCGGGTGGGGAAGAACGTGCCATAGTGCGGGTGGATGCGGCCCTGCAGGGCATCGACGTAGACGCCGTTCCGTCGCCACTCGTGGGCGCCAATTGCCCCGACAAGCTCATGCAGGGACACAACGGAAGATTCGCGGATATCGCCGTACGCTTCAGCGGCGGCCTCCCGGATATCCGGTGCGCGGCGCAGCGGCACCACAGGGCCCGGATCAAGAGGAATCAGCAGCAGGCCGAGAATGCGTGCACGATGCGAGCGGGACTGGCGATGCCGATAGAACTTTTCGGCCGGAGTTCCTGTGATCTTCTTTCCGGCACCTACCCGCCGGTCCATGGCGTTGAGGATCTGCCGCCCGTTGTGGAAGTCGCCGTGCCAGAGCATCGCGATCCCCTGTGACGCCAACCGGTTCGCTTCATCGGCCGTGAGGGAGTCGGAGACCACTTCGACGCGCGTCGGCGCTGGTCTGCCGTTCGCCGAACGCCATCGCGCGGTCATACTGACACCCGCCTCGGCCCAGGTCACGACGGCGGGCTCATCCACCGCAGCTCCGCGCGGGGGCTGGAGGGCCGACGTCGGGATTCCCACGGGAGCTGGCGAGTCAGTAGTGATATAGATCCATTCCAAGAGTCCGGGGGCCGATCGGCGACTGACGATTGCGGCGGTGATTCCACGACGTGGAAGGCGACGGCCCAAGATTCCGGACCGTCATCCGGCCGCGAACCGAGCTTGGTTGATGGCCGCTGGAACCATTCAACCTGCATTGTCAGGATACAGGGGTGCACTTGCCGCAACCGCCGCCCGACTGCATGGATGCATTGTTTTCCACCTGGCCAGGCCATACCGTGAAGGGACGGTCAGCCGAAGTGCAGGTGCGGGCATGCGAGCTATTTCCTGGTCAGCGCCCTGTATCCTCATGTGCTTCCTGACCGTGGGGATCCTCGGCGGCGCCACCACACCGGCACCGGCCCCTGCCGGCCCGCCGGCCACAGGACCCGCGAGCCCCGAGCAGACCTACGACGCGCTGGACACCTTCCTCCGGGAGCAACTGGACATCCTCGGGATTCCGGGCGCCGCCATCGCCGTCGTCCGGGACGGCGTCCAGGTGCACTCCGCCACATTTGGACGCGCCGACGACTCCGGGCGCCCGATGACCGCCCAGACGCCGGTGCTGCTGGCCTCCACCAGCAAGTCCCTCACCGCCATCGCCGTGATGCAGCAGGTGGAGGCCGGCCGGCTGCGGCTGGACGAGCCGGTGCAGACGTACCTGCCTTGGTTCACCCTGAACGACAGCCGCTCGCAAGCCATCACGGTCCGTCACCTGCTCCACCAGGCCAGCGGCATGTCATCCAAGGACACGGCCTTCGAAGCCTCAGACGCGCAGGGCCCGGAGGCTCTCGAAGAAGGGGTCCGCGCCCTGTCGGGCTCCGCGCTGGCCGGTGAACCGGGCGAGGCCTTTCACTACGCCAGCGCCAACTTCAACATCCTGGGCCTCCTGGTGCAGACAGTCTCCGGCCAGCCTTTCGGGGAGTACCTGGAGCAGCACGTCTTCGGACCGCTGGAGATGACGCACACGCATCCCACGCAGGCTGCCGCCCGCGCGGACAAGGCGGCCGCCGGCTACTCGCTGTGGTTCGGCTCCTTCTGGCGCCAGACCGGCGTGCCCGCACCCACCACCGGCATGCCGTCGTCCACCCTGTACGCCTCGGCCGAGGACCTCGGCCACCAGCTGATCGCGCTGCTCGACGGCGGACGGTACGGCAATGCCCGCATCCTCCGGCCCGGGAGCGTGGAGGCGATGTTCGAGCCGGGGGTGCAGGTGGACGGGTCCAAGGGGTACGCCATGGGGTGGTTCACCCGGCCGCTCGTGGAGTCCACCGATCCCGCAGCGCCGCCAGTCCCGGAGGCGGACCTGCCGCTGCTGCTGGAGCATCAGGGCGAATGGGGCAACAGCCACACCTATCTGGCTTTGGTTCAGGAGTCTCGCCTCGGCGTCGCGCTGGTCATCAACGGCAACGACACCGCTGCCCCGTCGCGGCTCAAGGCCATCGACACCAACGTCCTGCGGATCCTGCACGGGCAGTCCCCTGTGCCCGCAGTTGTGTTCGAGGACTGGCTGCAGCGCTACAGCTGGGCGGTGGCCCTGGCCCTGCTCCTCGCTGAGCTGGTGAGCCTGTGGCTGGTGCTGCGGTTTTTGCTCCGGCGGCGTGCCGCGTCCCGGAAGCGCTGGGTGCTTCTGATTTGGGGAGTTGCGGCTCTCGTGCTCGACGGGTTCGCGGCTCTTCAAGGTTCCCGGGGAAATAGGTTCGTGTTGTAGCTAGCAGAGGACTCGTGGTCCTGCTGGGATGAGTGTTACTACGGCATTCAACCTGAACAGG
>NZ_JBTNDK010000032.1:0-34628 GCF_054511035.1 Pseudarthrobacter sp. MDT1-22
GCACGTTCCATGCTTGTTCATCGGATAAAACTGTTGCCGGACGTTCATCACTTTCCATGCCATGACCTCCTGAACACTCGGGACGGCCCTCCTGCCTAATAGAAGAAAGCTCCATCTCGTAGCTCGAGTCTTCCGGTCATCAGCCGCGCCAAACAGGGCCGGAAGACTCCCTACAGTCGCCTGCTGCGGCTGTGCTGTGCCGCTGGACGACTACGGGCAGAGTCGCTTCAGCCAAACGAGGCCGAACGCGCCTCAGCCGGGTGGGGTGCCTACCTGGCGGCGCTAACCCCGGCGGGGGAACCCTAGGGGCAGTCCGTGCGGCGGCCGGGCTGATCCCCGCCGACGCCGGTTTGCTCGCCGTCGTCGGCGAGGCCATGGTTCCGGCGTTCGCGCGCCCTAAGGGACACATCGGGCTGGTCGCCAAAGAGCTCGCCAACTATCCGGACCTCTATGCACGGGGAAACATGGTGGGCCTGTCAGTAGGGCCAAAGGTCACGCCTGGAAGCTGCAGCTGCGGGCTGGGGACGGGGGCCGGTTCAGATGCAGACCGCGTGATGATTGTGGGACAAGGCAACCGCATGAGGACCTTTTCGGCTATGGACCCGATGGGTTTCCGAAGTCCGCCCCGTCCCCGGCAGCCAATCACCAATAAGCTGGCCTGTGCTGCGTCTCGCATGAGCACATCGGCAGGCGAGTCATCCGATTCCAGCGCTTCGCGGACACGGAGTCCCGGAAAGAGCTCCCGGATGCGGCCGGCTGCTTCTGAGATAAGTGCCCGGGGATCAGGCTCACGGCTGTGACCTATTCCCGTCCTGCCTCCTGCGTTGGCTGGAGGCAGCGTTTTCGACACCGCATGCAGCACTGTCAGTCCCTCTCCGGTCCGGCTCGCCTCCTCCGCCGCCATCTTAAGGGCAATTTCGGAGTCAGCCGATCCGTCGACGCCGACCACCACTCCGATATGGTTCGTCGCCGCTGGCGCGGGAATGACTGCGACGGGACTCCGGCAGAGGACTACTGCCTGAAAGCTTACCGACCCGAATCCCTCCCCTCGCCCGTCTGCGGAACGGTCCGAACCGAGAACCACAATCTCGGCGCCAACGGACAACAGGCTCAGCATCGGTGCCGGCTCGCCCGGCTGCCAGCTGGTGAGGATTTGCAGCGTCGGATGCCGCGCGGCCAGCCGGTCACGCGCAAGGCCCAGCAGCACCTGCGCCTCGGCCACGGCCTCCACGTACTGCGCCGGCACCCTGTAGTACGAGGATTCGGGCACCACCCGCACCAAATGCAGCCGGAGGCCTAGCCGGTCCGCCCTCTGCGCAGCCCAGTCCGCAGCCCCTCCGCCTGTGCTGGAGCCATCAACCCCCGCCAGGACCTCATGCGCCTTCAAGTCTTACCCCTTTCATCACGCCACTCACCCAGTGTCTCGCTGAGGCGCGGAACGGCTAGTGTCTTAAGCCCCCACCACCCATCAGAGAATCACGGCATCAACGCTGACCTCCAAAATCACACGTCGTAAACCGTGCACTGATGACGCAACTGAACCGCCGAAAACCGTCCTAGCTGCCCAGCAGGATTTCGGACGCCGCCTCGGACCGGAAGAGCTCCTAATTCGGTGGGGCAAGCCTCCGCACAAACGGTGTTTTCCCCAGGACTGTCCGTTGAAGACGTTCCACCAGCTGCACGTCGACTCGGAGGGGACTGACCCCGGCTGTGGTGAGCGCGCCGGCTACTGCGGCGCGGACTCCCTCGGTGGAGGCTCCGGGGCGAGGCCCGCCAGGAGGACCCGCAGTCCGGAGTGCTCCTGGATGACCTGCCAGCCGGCAAGGGCGGCTTGGTCCAGCGCATGGTGGAACACGAATGGGTGGACGCTGACCTCGCCTTCCTTCCCTGGCAGTTGCAGGACGTCTTCGATCCTGCCTTCGATGTCCTCGAGAAGGGTGAACGGGCGCCCGCAGGGGCAGCCTCGTCCGCCCAGTCTGACGGTGTCGGACATTTCGTAGCGGATCAGCGGCAGGGTTCGCGAGAACAGGACCGTGACGAGAAGCTTTGCCCCGGTGGTCCCGGCCGGCACGGGGTTGCCGGCCTGGTCTACGGGTTCGATGATCAGCAGGTCTTCGTAGACATGCCGGTTCCGGTAGTTGCAGGGGGAGGCGATCCCGGCAGTTTCGGTGGCGGCGTAAACATCGAAGGGTCCACTTCCCCATGCCGCCTCCAGTTCCAAGGCGGTCGGCGGGCTGAGCACTTCGGAGGCGGACATCACGCCCTGCGGCGAGATGCGCAAGCGGCCCGCACGCTGCTCTGCGGCCAGGGGTTTGAGTGCTGAGGCGTAGCCGACGAGGACCCTGGGCTGGAACTGGTTCAGCGCGGCGACCGTCTCCTCTATGGGAGCGGTGACGTCCAGGCGGAGGGTGGGTACGAGCTTAGAGCGCAGCGATGCTCCGACGACGGCGGACTGGTGTGTGGGCACCCGGGAGCTCACCAGCGCCATTTTTAGTGGCCGGGTCAGCCCGGCTGAGATCCCGGCCCAGTCGTTCGCTCAGGCGTAGGAGGCCAGGACGGTCGCCCATTCGGTGCGGTTCCAGATGAAGGTTCCGCGCCGGCCGGTGGTTCCGGCCGTGGCGGCAGCCCACCATCGGCCCTTCCATGGCAGGCCCGGGTCTCCACCGCTCTGCGTCAGGCTCCGCAGGTGGTTTTCCAGGTCCGCCAGCCTCAGGTCCGGTGTGGTGACGGCCTCGTCGAAGTTCTCCATCAGGTCCGCTTTCGTCACGGACGGCAGCTGCTCCAGAGGAGCGTCGTGCAGCCCGGCGTGATGACGCCGGTAGAACTCCGATCCGGCGTAGGTTGCGCGGCGCAATTCCTGCAGGGCGTGTTCCTGGTGGGCGGTGATCCGGGCGGCGTCCCAGTGGTCCCTTCTCCGCCACGCGGCCCGCAGGAACAACACACGGGCGATCAGGCGGATGTCCATGACCGGGTTGCCTAGCGGTTCCCGGCCGGGGCCAGCGGCCGGGCAGCACGCGCGGTGCTGGCCTCCGGCGTCTCCGGCCGAGGCAGCCGCAGCCTCTTGAGCAGCAGTGCGTTGACGGCGACCAGGAAGCTGGAACCGGACATCGACAAGGCCGCGATCTCCGGACTGAGGACGATCCCCGCGAACGCGAAGACCCCTGCCGCGATCGGCAGCGCTATCGCGTTGTACCCCAGGGCCCAGCCCAGGTTCTGCCGCATTTTCCGCAGGGTGCCCTTGCCGATCCGCAGGGCAATCGGCACGTCCAGCGGATCCGAGCGCATGAGCACGACGTCGGCCGTTTCGATAGCCACATCCGTGCCGGCACCGATCGCGATGCCAAGGTCCGCCTGCGCCAGGGCCGGGGCGTCGTTGACCCCGTCGCCGACCATGGCGACCCTCCCCCGCCGCTGCAACTCCGCGATCTTCACTGATTTGTCTCCGGGGAGCACTTCGGCAATGACCGTGTCGATGCCCAGCTGCCCGGCGATCCTCTTGGCGGTGGCTTCGTTGTCCCCGGTGAGCATGACGACCTCGATCCCGGCCTCGTGCAGGGCCGCGACTGCCGCGGCCGCGGTTTCCCTCGCGGCATCCGCCAAAGCGATCACCGCCGCGGCCTTGCCGTCGACGGCGACGAGCACTGCGGTCCGTCCGGTGTCGGCAAGTTCATCGCGCACCGCGGCCAGCGGGCCCAGATCGATTCCTTCGTTGGCCATAAGTCTGCGGTTGCCACCAGCACCCGGTGCCCGTCCACGGTAGCGCCGGCCCCGTGACCGGGAACGTTGAGGAAATCCGAAGCCGCAAGGACGGGTGCGCCGCGCTCCTGCGCGTGGCGGACCACGGCCGCGGCGAGGGGGTGTTCGGATTCCTGCTCGACGGCGGCGACCAGGGCCAGGAGTTCGCTTTCGCTGATTCCTTCGACAACGACGTCGGTCACTTCCGGTTCGCCTTTGGTCAGGGTGCCGGTCTTGTCCATCACGACGGTATCGATCCGGGCGGAGACTTCCAGGGCGGTGGCGTTCTTGAACAGGACGCCGCGTTTGGCGCCGAGCCCGGTGCCAACCATGATGGCCGTCGGTGTGGCAAGGCCCAACGCGTCAGGGCACGTGATCACGACAACGGTGATGGCGAACAGCAGAGCCGCCTGAACTCCCGCCCCGAGGGCGAGCCAGGCTACGAAAGTGACGGTCCCACCGATCAGGGCGACCAGGACCAGCCAGAACGCGGCCCTGTCGGCCAGCCGCTGGCCCGGTGCCTTGGAGTTCTGGGCTTCCTGGACGAGCGCCACGATCTGCGCCAGCGCGGTGTCGGCCCCGACCCTGGTGGCCCGGACCCGCATCGTGCCGGTGGTGTTGATGGACGCGCCGATCACTTACGAGCCGATGGTCTTGGTCACCGGAAGACTTTCCCCCGTGACCATCGACTCATCGACCTCCGACTGGCCGTCCTCGATTTCCCCGTCAACGGGGATTTTGGACCCTGGCCGGATCAGCAGCAGGTCCCCGGTCTGGACTTCGGAGGTGAGGATCTCGACAGTTTCGCCGTCGCGGATGACGACTGCGGCCGGCGGGGCAAGCTCGAGCAGCGTGCGGATGGCCTCGTTCGCCCCGCCCCGTGCGCGCATTTCGAACCAGTGGCCCAGCAGTACGAAGGAGGCAAGGACGGTGGCCGCTTCGTAGAACACCTCGCCGCCGCCGGTGAAGGTGACCCAGACGCTGTAAAGCCAGCCGGTGCCCACGGCGATCGCGACCAGGACCATCATGTCCAGCGTGCGGGCCTTCAACGCCCGGTAGGCGCCGTCGAAGAAAATCCACGCGGAGTAGAAGATGACCGGCAGGGACAGGATCAGGGCCATGACGTCGTCACGGAGCCCGAACGGCGTCGGGGCGGTGAAACCGAACATGTCCCGGCCCATCGGAGACCACAGGGTCACGCCGATGGACAGGACCGCGGCGACCAGGAACCTGTTTCGCATGTCCCTGACCATGTCATCCATGGACATTCCACCGTCGTGTCCGCCGTGGCCCATCATGTCTTGCGGTGTCCGGGCCATCTCAGCGTGCTGGACCGCGCCGTGGCCGGCATGGCTGTCCGCTGACGGATGAGCATGCCCGGTGTGCTGTTCCGCCGCTTCGGGTGCGTGACCCGGGTGCATGGCCTGGTGTTCATGCTCCGTCGGATGTACAGTCCCGGCGGGGTGGACGTGTGCGGACAGCGGGTGGCCGGCGCCGGTCTTTGTGGCTGTGCCATGTTTCGTCCCGGCAGTGCGCGCGGTTTCGTCCATCGGGTAGCAGACGTGGTCTGGGACCGATTCGCCCCGGCAGTGGTATCCGCAGTCCCGTATCCAGCCGGAGATCTGCTCCACCGTGGTCACGGACGGGTCAAAGCTCACGGTCGCGCGGTCTGGGCGACCGCGTTCGCGTCGACGGCGGCGACACCGGGCCGCGCACGCAGCACGCGTTCCACCACCGCCTTGGAGGTGGCCCAGTGCAGGCCTCGGACCTCCACGACGGTGCGTTGCAGCTTCGATGTCATTGCGTCTCCTCCGTCAATCCTGCTCCCGCAGGACGAACCGCCCGGCCGAAAGACAGTGCGGATCCTGGCTGTGGCAGGCGGGTGAGGCGGTTCGGTGTGGGCAGCCCATGCTGCGTCCTTCCGCAGGCGTATCCAGGGAGGACAGCGGTTTCGCCACCCGGTCATCGGACCTTCACTGCGTAAGGGCTTTCGCCCGGGACGTCGTTTCCGGTTACACCCAACGTATACCCATCGGGCAGTCAAAGGTTCCGGCCGGATCTGGCGGATATGGGGCCGCTCATGCTCCGCGGCCGCGGCGCAGCGCAGTGAGCCGGGCGGTGTACTCGCTCTCGTCGATTTCACCGCGGGCAAACCGTTCCGCGAGCAGATTCTCCGCGACGCCCGCACCTTGTCCGCTTTCCTCGTACCTGCGGCTGCCCGCTCCCATGGAGCGGGCGAAGAGGATGATGGCGGTGATGACGGCGCCCCAGAACAGCACAAAGCTCACGCCCATCAGGATGTACCCCCAGACGCCCATGTTCCCGTCCCAATACATCATCTCTGCTTCCTCCCTGCACCCGGGCCCACCGGTGCCCTGGGGTTCACTCTCGTCCCGATCGGCTTCCCGCGTCAGAGTCTTTAGTCCTCTTGCCCTCGCCGGTCCGGCGGGATCCGCGGAGCACAAGCCAGGGCCAGGACGATGACGGCCGCTGCCCCAGGCGGCGGCCGTTCCCCGGGAAGGAACAGCGAGACCCCGACGCCGATGACGGGCACGAGCAGGTCCAGGCAGTCAGGAGATCCAGGCGGGGCGCGTGGCTTCCCTGAACCAGGCCAGGAACGCCGCCGTTCCCGCCAGCGACAGGAACAGCGGGACCGTCAGGAACTGCCCGGTCCGGTTGATCGCCAGCGTCGGCCCCCGGATGGCGGCCATCCCGGCCAGCAGCGCCCCGCCGATCAGGAAATGCCAGGCGCTGGCAGCGACGAGTTCCATGTCAGCAACAGCGCCGCAGCCGCGATCAGTGCCCTCAGGGCCGCGAACCACAGGACCGGTGCATCCTGGAGGCCAAGCCTGATGGCCGGAAAACACAAGCCCCACCCGCCACGATCCGGAGCATAGTCCCGGTCCGCGGGCTCCCCGCACCTGTACGCCGCCCGGGCCGCTCATCGTCCGCCCTCCGGATCAGAGCGCGAGCTGGCGCAGGTGGCAGTGCTGGATCAGCTCGACCGCTTCGTCGATGTCATCGGTGCAGCGCAGCAGATGGATGTCGTCCGGGGCGATGAATCCATGAGCCCGGACCAGTGCTCGGTTCCGATCAGGACGACGGGGAATTCGTGGATTTTTCCGGTCTGCGCGATGGCGACGCGTTGTTTTCCCCGCCGGAAAGGTCCCGGGGCAGGTTCCGCAGCCGGTGCCCGAGCTGAAGTTGCTCCAGTGACGTCCGGGCTTTAGCCCGGGCCTCTTTCCGGGGCACTCGGGCCGTGAGCAGGGGCATCATGACGTTTTCCTCCGCGGTCAGTGCCGAAAGCAAGTTAAAGGTCTGGAACACGAAGCCGAATTCGCGCAGCCGCAGCCTGGACAGTTGTGCCGGTTCAAGGGTGGAGGTGTCCTGCCCAGAGATGAGGATCCTGCCCGTCGTGGGGGACATGAGGGTGCCGATCATGGACAGCAGGGTTGTTTTTCCCGATCCCGACGGTCCCATCACGAGGACAATGTCCCCGGCGTCCACGCTGAGGGATACGGGGTCCACGGCGGTCACGGCGGTGTGCCCGGCGCCGAAGGTCTTGGACACGTCCTCGACGGAGACGACGCTCATGCGCGGAACACTTCCGCCAGGTCGATGCGGGCCAACCGGCGGACCGGCAGCAGCGAGGACACCACGGCCATGGCCAGGGTGACGGCGAAAATCCAGGCCGCATCGAACCAGCGGATTTCGGTGATGAATTCCGGAACGTAGTTTCCCGCGGCGGCGCTGACGGCAAGGGCCAGGGCCGCCCCGACGAGGTAACCGAGCACGGCTGCGGTGATCGCCTGCTCCACCACGACGGTGTAGAGCTGGCGGTTGCTCACCCGATGGCCTTCAGGACGCCGTATTCGCGGGCTTTTTCGATGGTGGAGGTGAAGATGGTCAGGTCGATGACCGTCATGCCCACGGCGATCCCGATGAACAGCAGGACCAGGATGATGGGCAGGAAGGTGTCCCGGACGATGTTCGTGTTGTTTTCCACGAACCTGTCCTGGGTGATGGCATCCACAGCAGGGTCCGCTTCGATCCGGGATGCGACCTCGCCTGCGGCGGTGCCGTCCTTGACCGTGACGTGGAAGAAGTTCGTGGCGCCGGGCAGCTGGAGGATGCCTTCGGCGTCTTCCTTGGTGGCGAACGCGAAGGAGAAGCTGAGGATGTATCCGCCCTCGGAATAGCCGGCGACTTTCAGCGTCCTCCCGGCGACGGGGATGATGTCCCCGATCCTGATGTTCTCGCTGCGTGCGACGACCCGGTCGATGATGATCTCGCCCTTGTCGGGGATGGCTTTGCCTTCGACCACCCGCGCGGGGGCTCCGACGTTGTTCTCCGTGTCGTCGTCAATGACGTAGAGGTTGATGTCCTTGCCGTTGTGCGTGAACGCGACGCGGCGGCCGCTGAAGGGCTTGGGGCTGGCGACCCCCGGAACGCCGGTCAGGAAGTCCCGAACGGTCAGGGGCAGTACCGCGGGGGTGTGGAACATGTCCGTCGCGCCTGTCTGGGTGATCCAGTAATCCGCCGGCACGGTGCGGATGTATTCACCGATCTTGTTGCTCCAGCCCCCTGATACAGGCCTTGGATGCTCATGATCAGCAGCACGCTGAACGCGACCCCGCCGACGCTGATCAGCAGGAGGGTCTTTTCCTGGACCAGGTTCTTTACCGCCAGGAACAGCATGGCGGTAACCCGGCCTCCCCGTCCGCGCCCGGCTGCCGGTACATCACGGGCCCTTCTGCAGCTTCTGACCGGCGCCCGCGGGGCGGCGTCCGAAGCGGGGGACGAATCCGGGAACCTGCCGGCGGTAGGCGGCGTAGGCTTCACCGAACTCGGCGTCCATCAGGCGTTCCTCCTTCCGGGCCAGGCGCAGATAGACGATGACCAGGACCGGGAACATCAGCAGGGTCAGCAGCGTAGGCCACTGCAGCAGGAATCCGGCCATGATGGTCAGGAACCCCACGTACTGCGGATGCCGCACCCTGCCATAGGGTCCCGTGACCGCCAGACGCTGGGTCCGCTGTGCCGCGAAAAGGATCTGCCAGGACCGGTAAAGCAGGATGAACCCTGCCGCGATCAGCACGTTGCTCAGAAGGTGCAGCGGGCTCAGGTGCGGGTCCCCTTGCCAGCCGATAAGGTCCTGCCACAAATGACCCGAGTTGTGGTTCAGGAGGTCCACGCCCGGTATCCGGTTCCCCAGCCATCCCGAGAGCAGGTAGATCGTCAGCGGGAAACCATACATCTCAGTGAACAGCGCCACGATGAACGCCGAAAAACCGCCCAGCGCCCGCCAGTCCAGTTGCGTCCTGGGCCGGACGAAACTGAACGCGAAAATAATGAACACGGCCGAATTGATGATCACTAGCCACCACAGGTCATACCCGTAATCAGTGGACATTGCCGGCACCTCCCCCGGGCCGGGGGCGGGCAGGCCCACCCGGGCCCTCCTGTCCCCCATGCCCCTGATGGGTGGAGCTACCGTGTCCGCCGTGGCCTCCATGCCCGAACATACATAAGCTCATCACAAGCACCACACCCAGATAGGGCAGCCCGTCCAGGACATGGAGCCAGTGGTTGGTGATGAGGTATATCGCCGCTGCGGCGATGAGAACGGTGAGCAGGCCCTGCGTCCACGGCCCGAACGGGCCCCGGGACGGAAACGGGCGCGGCGCTTCAGGTAGACGAGGATCAGGAACACTGCTCATACCTTGAGTGTTGACCCGCCGGGACCCGCCGGCAAGGGCCTAACGGCCCGCAGCCCACCTGAGGCGGACGGTTCGGCCCCCTGCTGCGGAATCGTTGCGAAATATACCCCTATGGGGTATCCTATGGGTGTTGTCAGTGACGTGGTTTGTCCAGGCCCCGGCCGTTACAGCCGTTCATCCCCAACGAACCCTTTGCATCCCTGCTCCGAAGGAAAACTGACATGTGTGGACCCACCGAATCACGGACCCCGCTCCCCCTTGCCTCCGCTGCACAGCACGGCTGCAGCTGCTGCTCCCCCGCCGCGGACACCCAGGCCGGGGCTTCGGCGACAGTCAAGCCGGAGGTCCAGGCTTCCGGCGCGCAGTACGCTTTGGAAGGGCTGACCTGCGAACACTGTGTCCAGACCGTTGAGAAGGCTGTGTCCGGCGTATCAGGGGTCCAGACCGCAACCGTCGATCTCGTCCCGGGCGGCACGTCCCGGCTGATTGTCACTGGCACTGCCGCCCCGGATGCCCTGGCTAAGGCAATCCGGTCCTCCGGCTATGCCCTGGCCGGCGCGAAGTAGCCTCACCACCATCCAGCGATAACGTGTCCCTATGTTTTTTGTCAAGCATTGGGCCGGGGTTTCCTTCGAAATGGTGGCGGATCGTTTTTGGGCAGCAACCAACGGCCGGCGGGGTTTGTCCGCCGGCTGATGGCCTCTGGCCTCTCAGGCTGTCGTGGGGCTCGGCGCGTCGTAGAGCGTGCCGTCGCGGAGCATCGCGAAGAGGACGTCGCAGCGGCGCCGGGCGAGGGCGATGAGGGCCTGGTTGTGCCGTTTGCCCTCGGCGCGCTTCCGGTCGTAGTACGCCCGTGACAGCGGGTCCTTCAACGCCGCGAATGAGGAGAGGAAGAAGGCCCGTTTGAGGCTCTTGTTGCCCTTCTTGGACGGGTGGTCGCCGCGGATCGAGGTTCCCGACCGCCAGGTCACGGGGGCCAGTCCGGCGTAGGAGGCGAGGTGTCCGGCGGTCTTGAATTCCTTGCCCGCAACCTCGGTGAGGATGCGCGCTTCCGTCCTGACTCCGACCGCCGGCATGGAGGTCAGGACGGTGTGAAGAGGGTGGGCCTCCACAAGCGCTTCGACCTGGGTGAGGATCTCCTCCCGGGCGGTGCGCAGCTGTTTGAGCATCGCCGCCAGCTGGGGCAGGACGATGCCTGCCGCGCCAGTGCCGGCGACCATGACGCTCTGCTCATTCAAGGCGGTGAAGACGTCCGCCGCCCAGCCTTTCCCGGCCCGCGGAGCATGGCGGGACAGGAGCGTGGAGACCCGGTTTTGGCCGGCCTTGCGCAGCGTCGCGGGCGTGGGGTATTTGATCAGCAGTTCGGCCATGGCCGGGTGGTCCAGGTGCTTGCCAATGACTCGTTCCAGGGCGGGGTGGACTTGGGTCAGGAGCCCGCGGATCCGGCTTGAGGTGGCCGTGGCCTGTTTGGCTAGATCGTCATCAAAACCGCATAGCATCGACAGCTCCGCGGCCTGCTCGTCGGCGACCACGATGGAGCGTAGGGTGTGCGGCAGGGACCGGGCGGCTTCGGCAATTATTGCCGCGTCTCGGGCGTCCGTTTTGGCCTCGCCGGGGTGCAGGTCCGCGATGCGCCGCACCGCGAGCCCCGGCAGGTAGCCGACCATGATGCCTTCCGCCTGGGCCACAGCGACGGGCAGGGCGCCGATGGCGGAGGGCTGGTCGACGACCAACAGGACCCGTCCCTTGTCGGCGACGGAGCGGATGATGGCTTGCAGTTTTGCCTCGTCCTGGGGCAGCGCCCGGTCGAGGATCTTCTTGCCCTGGCGGTCGATGGCGACCGCGTGGTGATTGCTCTTGCCGACATCAACACCGATGAAGATGTCGACGAGTTCATGGTCTTTGATCAACGCAAACCTCCCAGAATTTGTGTCCGTCAAATCTGTGTTGGCATGTCCTGCGGCGGCAAGGCTCGGCATCCACGTTACGGCTGACCTGCACGGTGTTTCATTGCGCTGGTCCGGTCCCCATTAGCGATCCCCTGGCGCCTATCGAGTCCCGGTGACAACACCCCCCGGATCATTGATGACTGGGGGACTTAATCATGCCGGGACCGACAGGCCAACAACCCCAATTCTTACTCGTTACGGGCTACTAAAAAGGTAACGGGGACCCGCCCCGGCCAGCAGTACCGGCAGCCCCATGCCTGACGCCCATATCCACGGCCTGAGCGTCAGCAGCAAAACCGGCCAGGTGCTCCTGGCCACCCACGACGGCCTGTTCGACATCACGAAACAGCCCGCCGCCAAAATCGGCGCCACCAACGACCTGATGGGCTTCACCGGCGGCACCGCCCACGGCGTCCTCTACGCTTCCGGACACCCCGGCTCTGGTTCCGACCTCCCGAATCCGCTTGAGCTGATCAGGTCCACCGACGCCGGGAAAACCTGGGAACAGCTCTCCCGGCAAGGTGAATCCGACTTCCACGCACTCACCGCCACCAAATCCGGAATCGTCGGATTTGACGGTACACTGAGCACCAGCCCGGACGGGAAAACCTGGAACACCGTGGCCGCGGATTTCGTCCCCGCCGCCCTCGCCGGAAGCCCGACCGGCGACTGTCCTGGCCACTACCCCGCAAGGGATCCGCCGCTCGACTGACGGCGGTAAAACCTGGAACACGGTGAACTCCGGACCGGTGGTCCAGTTCGCCGCCTTCGCCAGCCCCGGCGAGGCCGTCGGAGTCGAACCCGACGGGACAGTCCACTACTCCGCGGACGCCGGCGGGACCTGGACCCGAAAGGGCCGAATCCAGGACGCAGTCCAGGCTGTGGCCACGGTGAAGGGTCCCGAGGTCAATCCCTCGATCTGGGCAGCCACGGCCGGTGGGCTTGTCATCTCCGCCGACGGCGGATTCACGTTCCTGCCCGCCGACGACGGCTCCTGACCGCTGTTCTTCCCTCCCGGTCTTCTAATCGTGCTGGCCAAGCGCATGCTTCGCTTGCAGACCCGGCCCGGTCCCGGCCGGAGGGAGGTGGCTGACGGCGTGAGTATCACGGGTCCAGGGTGGGGGCATGACGGCCGGGCAGGCCGGCCCGCCCAATCACGCCGTGACAGGAGCTGCATGATGACCCACCGCATCACCGCCATGCTCATCGGATGCGTCGAACAACCGGCCTACGGGCCGGGACCTCGGACTCTACCTGTCAGCCGGCGCCGCGGGGAGAATAGGAGTACCAACTCTTGGAAGCGGAAGGCGCCGGTCATGATGTGGGGTTACGGACAAGGCATGGGGTGGATGTGGCTCTGGGTGCCTCTCCTGCTCATCGGGGTCGCGCTCCTGGTGCTGCTGGCGGTGAGGGTCGCCGGAGGAGGCATCCGCGGCCGTTACGGACCGGATGGCCCGGATGGGACCGCCGGTCCGGCGCACATGGGAGGGAGCAGGGCCCGCCAGATCCTCGAGGAACGCTTTGCGAGAGGAGAGCTGACCGCGGACCAATACCGCGAGCAGCTCAAGGTTCTCGGCGAGGGCCGGTAGTTGCAGCCCATCAGCCGCCGCCAGGCGATTCTTCTGGGCGGACTGGGCGGGGACGGTTGCCGGCGGGGCCGGGCTGATCTGGACACTGACCTCCCCTTCCGGGCCGGTCAGCGGAGGTGAGCTGACCCAGCCGCAGGAGGAGCGGAGCGCTGACGGGCAGCTTCAGGTCCGGCTCGAAGCTGCACCAGGGCAGATCCTGCTTGCCGGACGGCAGGCCACCGCTTTTGGTTATAACGGGTCCGTCCCCGGCCCAACACTTCGCGTACGAGCCGGCGACGTCCTGAAGATCAAGCTCGTCAACAATCTGGTCCAGGCCACCAACCTGCATGTGCACGGCCTCCATGTTTCCCCCGAGGGCAACGGGGATAATGTCTTCGTCTCAGTGGAACCCGGCAGCAGCTTCGACTATGAATACAACCTTCCCGATGATCATCCCCCTGGCGCGTACTGGTACCACCCCCACCATCACGGCATGGTCGCCGACCAGATCTTCGGCGGCCTCTTCGGAGCGATCATCGTGGAGGACCCGGAGCCCGTCGAGACGAGCGCGGAGCGGGTGCTGGTCGTTTCCGACACCACCATAGACGGTACGGGGAACGTCGCTGCAGTCCCGGCGATGGAACGGATGATGGGCAGGGAGGGTCAACTGATTCTGGTCAACGGCCAGAGCGACCCGCAATTCAGCGCCCGCCCCGGGCAACGGGAGAGATGGCGCATCATCAACGCGTGCGTGGCCCGCTACCTCCGGCTGCGGCTCGACGGACAGCAGCTGCAACTCCTCGGCATGGACTTCGGCCGCTTCCCGAAACCGGAGACAGTGGATGAACTGCTGCTGACGCCCGGAAACCGGGCAGACCTCCTCGTGACCACGACGACCGGCGATTCCGTGCTGCGTGCGTTCTACCAGAACCGGGGAAGCATGCCGGGCATGATGGGACCGGGATACAGTGCACGGAACCCTGCAGACCAGCCGGACGGCGCCGCGCTGGCCACTCTCCGCGTGTCAGGCGAACCGGCCGCACCCCTGACGGCCGTGCCCGCCTATCGGGGCCTGGGAGACCTGAGGTCATCTACCGTCTCGGCACGCCGGCAGGTGATCCTGGCAGCCGGCATGGGCATGGGCGGGGGCGCCGGCATGATGCGTTTCACCATCAACGGCAGGGAATTCAACGAGGCCAGAACAGATACTACGGTCGCGGCCGGAAGCGTCGAGGAATGGACACTGACCAACACCAGTCCCATGGACCACCCGTTCCACCTGCACGTCTGGCCGATGCAGATCATCGAGGAAAACGGCCAAGGATTGGATACCGCCGTCTGGCAGGACGTGGTGAACGTACCTGCAAACGGTCGGGTAAAGATCAGGGTGGCTTTCAAGGACTTCCGCGGATGCTCCGTCTACCACTGCCACATCCTGGACCACGAAGACCTCGGCATGATGGGCGTCATCGACGTACGGTGAGACAACGTGGGCTGGGAAGAGTGGGTGTATCCCCTGTGGGCAACACAGATTAGGTGGGACCGCTTTCATCCGTCCTACCGACGCCGCAATTATGAGACACAACCACGGGATGCACCCGTCCTGCCGAATCTGCGCCGATGCCTGCCTCCACTGCGAAGCGGTCTGCGGGTCTTTCTGGCCGCCGGCTAAGGCGTGTGGGATTGGTGTCCGCTTCTCGGGGCGCCCGAGGGCTGGGCAGGCTGCAAGGCGTCAAGGGTGACTTTGACCAGCCTGAGCACGCCGTCGTGGGAGGTCAGTCCTGCTGCAGCTTCAAGGGCATGAAGGCAGAAGGCCGCCAGCTCCCCCTGGGCCACATCAGTGCGGAACACGCCCGCGTCCGCGCCCTCTTGAAGCAGTCCCGCAAGGAAACCCTGGAGGTGTTGCCGGGCCAGACCAGCGTGTCCGCCCCCGTGCAGCCTTGTTGCCTCGGCATCGCCGTGGCCGGAGTGCGACAGGAAAGCATAGGCATGAAGCACAGCTTCAAGCTGCTGCCGGACCCCCACAGTCCGGTCCCTGATCTGGATCAGCTCTGTGAGGTGGGCCTGGATCTGGCGCTCGTGCCAGGCCAGCAGGATGGACTCAACGTCCGGGAAATACTTGTACAAGGTGGCACGGCCTATCCCTGCTGCCTGGGCGATCGCGGACATCGTCACCCCGGCGACGCCCTCGCCGGCCACCAGCTGAGCGGCGGCGTCCAAAACGGCCCCCCGGACAGCATCTCGGTGGGTCTCGATGGTCGCGTTCCAGAGCTTGGGCATGCCGAATCATACAACGTGACGCGCAATGGACAGGCTGACGCTTTCAATACATACTGTCTTACAAAGCCAATCGAAGGAGAGCCATGACGAACCTGGACTCCAACCCCGACACATCTCCCACTGACAGCGGAGAAACCCCGCGTCACAAGACACCCTTGTGGGTGAAGGGATTCCTTATCGCCGCAGCTGTACTGGTGGTGACCTTCGCGGTCACACACCTCAGCGGCGGAATGGCCATGAACCACACACCTTGAAGGTGCTGCCCCCCGCAGTCCGCAAGGCTGCGCTGACCATCCACATCATCTCGTCCGTGGGCTGGCTCAGTGCTGTCGCTGGATTCTTGGTAATGGCCGTTGCAGGGCTGACATCCGCTGACGCGCAGCTGGTCCGCGCTGCCTACCTCGGGATGAACCTCATCGGCTGGATGGTCATCTTCCCGCTGAGCCTTGCGTCCCTGCTCTCGGGAATCATTCAGGGTCTCGGTACCAAGTGGGAGGGCAGATAACACGGCTGGCTTCGAACTCGCGCTGCGAACGTTCACGCTGCGCCGCGATCCGCTCTCCAGCCAGTGGCTCCTGGAAGTCCATCGCCGACGGGTACTGGGCCGCGGTGAGATTGAACTGGCAACCCATCAGCGACGAGACCTCGGAAGGAATCAGGACGGAGTTCGCTCTCCCCTCGCTCGAGCAGGTGCGTGGCAGTCTTACTGAGGTGATGAATGATCCGGAACCGGTGATGCAGCAGCTCGTCCGCGTCCTCATCGGAGATGGGACATTCTGTCCAGGCTTCCAGTTCATCGACCGTGGCCAACTCCACCCGACAATCACCGGCCTGTTCCGGCATGGACCTGCGGATCCCGCCCAATTACTTCACAGTCTGGATGGTCACACCGGCCCGGGACCTGAACGTGGCGCAGCCGGTGGATTCTATGAATCGAGCGCAGCAGCCGCATCGCGCCTCAGAGGGCGTCGCGGCCCAACTGCCTGGAGGCCGGCGGGGCACCTAGGATTGGCTGGGCTGACGAATATCGCAACACTCGGGGGCGTGACTGCCGGCCTCTCGTTGCCAGGAGCGGCCATTCTTTCCCTGACAGGACGAGCAGTTCATGATCTCGTTCAGTAGTGTGAGCCTTGGATCAGGGGAATACCGCCGAACGCAGCTCTCAGGTGGGAGCGCCTTGGCCGATCGAAGGAATGACGATGAAGGCGCTTGTTTATCACGGTCCCGGCCAGAAGGCATGGGAAGACGTACCCGATCCCAGGATTCAGAAGCCGACCGACATCATCGTGAAGATCGAAACTACGACCATTTGCGGCACTGATCTGCACATCCTCAAAGGCGACGTTCCAGCAGTCGAGTACGGTCGAATCCTCGGGCACGAGGGCGTCGGCACGATCACTGAAATCGGATCCGCAGTTGCAGGCCTCACGATCGGCGACCGAGTAATCATCTCGTGCATCTCTGCCTGCGGGCATCTCGACTACTGCAGACAGGGAGTCTACTCCCACTGCCTGGGCGAAGAGGGCGCCCCAGGCATCGGTTGGATCCTCGGGCACCTCATCGACGGGACACAGGCCGAATTCGTGCGCGTCCCGTACTAAGAGACTTCCGTTTACAAAATCCCCGACAGCGTCAGCCCCCAAGCGGGAACATTGCTGTCCGATATCCTGCCCACAGGCTGCGAAATCGGCGTGCAGTACGGGGCTGTCAAGCCCGGTGATGTCATCGCCGTGATCGGCGCCGGTACCGTCGGGCTCGCCGTCGCCAACGCCGGGGTACACGGCAAGGGTGTGGACCTGCCGCTGGACAGACTCTGGATCTCGAACATCACCATCACCACGGGCCTGCTGAACACCAACACGACTGGTACGCTCCTCAAGCTCGTCGCGCAAAAGAAGTTGCCCGTCGACCAATTCGTGAGTCACGCGTTCGATCTCAATGACATCGAAAAGGCATACGACACCTTTTCACGGGCCGCCGAAACAAAGGCGCTCAAGGTGATGCTCAACGCCTGAAGCATCACCGAAGAAGTTCACAACCAAAACCCCGGGCCCCCACCCTGCCTAGGAAGGGACGCTGGAGCCGCGGCGTGCTCTGTTACCGCGGGCAGGTAGGGTGCTTCAGGACCGCCGCCCGGGGCCTGTCGGCGTCGGCGAGGATTGTCGGCGGTTGCGCCGCCGGATAATCGTCTTGCGGATTTCTTCTGCCCATAGAACCGAGGAACCCACGAGGAGGGCCAGCCCCCACTGGGCTGAGCTCATGGCCGTGGTGTCGAATAGGCCCTGCAGTACTTCCAGGTTCACCACCATAATCTGGAGCACGATCACGGCGATCAATGATACCCAGATACTGCGGTTGGTGAAGGTCTGTCTGGAGAAAACAGAGGCTGAGTCTGAGCGCACGTTGAGCAGGTTGAATACCTGGTAAAAGACGAAGGTAGTGAACGCGAGGGTGGTTGGCAGGGCCGGGTCCGCTGTGTTCTCCGGGAACAGGGCGGGAGCCAGCACAAGGACGGCGATGGTCCCGGCAGCCATGACCGTGCCGAGACCGAGGATCCGCAGCAGACGGTCTCTGGTCAGCAATGGTTCGCCAACGGGCCGCGGTTTCTGCTTCATGATGTCCGGCTCCGCCGGGTCAACACCCAGCGCCAACGCGGGAGGCCCATCCATGATGATGTTCACCCAGAGGATCTGCAAGGCGGTGAACGGCGCGCCACCGGCCAAGCCGAGCACACCGGCGGTGAGGAAGATCAGAACGAAGCCCCACGCCGTTGTCAGCTGGAATTTCACGAACTTGATGATGTTCGCGTAGACCCCGCGGCCTATCTCTACCGCGATGACAATGGTGGCGAAATTGTCGTCGGTCAGTATCATTCTGGCCGCGCCCTTGGACACATCGGTTCCGGTGATACCCATTGCGATGCCGATGTCTGCCTGTTTCAGTGCCGGGGCGTCGTTGACGCCATCGCCCGTCATGGCCACGACGTTCCCGCCGTCCTGCAGGGCCTTGACGACGCGGATCTTATGTTCCGGGGCGACCCGGGCAAGCACGCCATAACCCGCGACGCGGCGGGTGAGCTGTGCGTCATCGAGCCGGTCCAGGTCAGTCCCGGCCGCCGCCTCGCCGCGGATGCCCAGGCCAGCGGCGATAGCCGAGGCCGTGACCAGGTGATCTCCGGTGATCATGTGGACCTCGATCCCGGCCTCCCGTGCCGTGGCGATTGCCGCGGCGGCCTCGGGGCGCGGCGGGTCGACAATTCCAACCACGGCGTAGACCGTCAACCGGTCCGCCGTGAGCCGGAGCTCCTCGGGGTCCTGCGGCAGGTTCGAATCGAGCCGGCGCCCGGCGATTAGCAGCGTGCGAAGACCTTCCCCTGCCAGTGCCTGGACCTCCTCATGGATCCGCTGGCGGTCAGCGTCGTCCAGCAGGCGGATCCCCGTGTCGGTCAGGACGGAATCGGCACGTTCCATCAGTACGCCGGGTGCTCCTTTAGCGAAGCAGCGGAAGCGGGCGGGAGCGGTGTCTCCGCCGGTGAAGTTCTGCCGGTGGAAGGTGGCCATGAACTTGTAGTCCGAATCAAACGGGATTTCAGCCACACGGGGGTGCTCCTTTCGGGCACCCTCGACGTCAATCCCGCCCTTCTCGGCGAGTACAACGAGTGCGCCTTCTGTAGGATCTCCCACGAGTTCGCCGTCCTTCACCGAGGCATCGTTGCACAACGCCATGGACAGGAAGGTGTCCGTCATCGCCGGAGGCGGGCCGCCATCTCTGCTCAGGATTTTGCCGTCTGTCGAATAGCCGTTGCCGGTGATCCGGAAGCTGCGTCCGGCGACGAGCAGCCGCCGTACGGTCATTTCGTTGAGCGTCAGCGTTCCGGTCTTGTCCGTTGCTATGTGGGTGGTGCTGCCGAGGGTTTCGACGGCGGATAGCTGCTTGATGATGGCTCCGCGCCGGGCGAGCCGAGAAGCGCCCATGCTCAGAGTGAAAGCGACGACGGCGGTCAGGCCCTCCGGGATGGTGGCTACTGCGAGGGAGACTGCGGTGATCAGCAGATCGGACCAGGGCTGGCCCCGGGACAATCCGAGTATGAAGACGATGGCGACGACAACGAGGGCGACGATCGTCAGCGTCCCGGCAAGCTGATCGATCCGCCGCTGCAGCGGGGTTTTCTCGGTTCCAGCGCTACCGAGCAATGAGGCGATGCCGCCGATCTCGGTGTCCATTCCGGTAGCCGTTGCCACCATGACGGCGCGCCCACGGCTGATGTCGGTGCTCGTGAAAATCATGTTCGTCCGGTCCGCCAGGACAAGATCCGGGTCGGTCAGCATCTGGGTGGTCTTGTCTACGGGCTGGGACTCACCGGTCAGCGCGGCTTCGGCAACCTGCAGCCTCACAGCCTCGATCAGTCGGCCGTCCGCAGGGACCGAATCGCCGGCGTCCAGCAGCACAATGTCTCCTGGCACCAGTTCGGAGTTGGAAATTTCCTGCACGCCCCCGTCCCGGCGCACCCGGGACGTGTCCACAGTCATCTTCCGCAGCGCCTCCAGGCTGCTGTCCGCCCGGCTCTCCTGAACGTAGTTAAGAACCGTGTTGAGGATGATGACCGCCAGAATCACGACGGGCGTTTCCCATTCCCGGGAGACCGTGGCGCTCACTGCGGCGGCAACGACCAGCAGGAGAGTCATCTTCTCCGCCAGGAGCCGCAGTACTTTTTTCCATGCAGGTTTCTTTTTGGCCTCAGTCAGCACATTGGGCCCGTGCTCCAGCTGCCGTGATTCTGCTGCAGCTGTGGTCAGCCCAACAGAAGGGTCTGTCCGGAGGGCCGCTGCGGTGTCGACCGCCGACAGTGTGTGCCACGACTGCCCGGCGGAACGGGACGCTGGGGAGGTACTCGCTCGTGAAGTGCGGGAATCGCTGGAAACCATGGGAAAACTCCTCGCAACGAACCGGCCCGCGGGACATACATCCTGCGAGGCCCAGCGTATAGGACAAAAAAGGATGCAGTCTTTTGCCCAACCAGACCTAAAACCTCGGCACCCACGAATGTTGGAAGTTGCATCGAAACAGCCGCGGCCCGGCCACTGTTCAGTGCCGAAGCATCGACCTTGAGGACATGGTCAGGAATATTCCAATCCTGGGAACCATGCTGAGGATGTTCCGCCTCTGGGCTGCGACGGATAGGGCGGGGATTTTGGACTTATCGTCCGCAAGTTCGCCGAAGGGTACGGAATCGTGAACAGCCAGATCGTGGTCGGTGTCGACGACTCTCCTGCGGGCAGCGCTGCCGCGGAATGGGCCGCCACCCTGGCCGCCCATTTTCATGTCCTCCTCAATCTGGTGCGCGTCGTTCCGACTTCTGGGTTCTTCCAACATGCAAGCCGGTATCTGGAGGCCGTGAACCACGGGCGGAGCTGCTGGCCGAGGAGGCTCGTCGGCTATCGGACCAGGATCCGGAGATCACAGTCACCACGACCTTGAGGACGGGTGAGACCGTCCCGGCCTTTCGGGCCCTCTCCAAAGATGCGGGCATGATCGTCCTGGGAACGGACAGAGGACCGGACAAGCACGGTGAGGGGTTCGGATCGGTCAGTTTTCAGACCGCCATCCTCAGCGACTGCACAGTGGCCGTGGTCCCGCCGGACGGTCCAGACGGGAGGACCGGTGTCATGTCGGCACCGACGGTTCCACCGACTCGGCCATCGCGGTGGAACGGGCAGCCATGGAAGCGCACCAGCTTCGCCAGGACCTGACGCTGGTCCACACTTGCGTGGGCCATGACGCACCCTCAGCCACAGGCTCCGAGGGCCCGACTGGGAAGCCCACGGTTGCCTGCGGTGTGCTCTCCGCAGCCGTCGCCGGCGCGGCCAGGAACCATCCCGATCTGAACGTGCACCCCGTTCTTGATACCGGCAGGCCGCCTCAGGGCAGCCGGGCGCCCTGCTGCTGGTCATCGGCTGCAGGGGCCAGGGAGGACTGAAAGCCCTGGTGCGCTCGGTCGCCGGTGAAGTCCTCCTGTGTAGCAGTCAGCGCCCGACACTGATCACCCGCTCGGTTCCGCCGGGGAGGACTCCGTTCTTGTAGTAAAAAGCAGTGCCGTGCTCTAGCAGGGAGAACGCGCTGTGCTGCCGCGCAGCCTTCCGGGGTTGCGTCCAGTTATTGTCCGGCTGCGGTCTCGTCCTTCGGTTTGCTCCGGGCTTCGCGCTGGTGGTGCTCCAGCTTCTCTTCCGAATCCCGGCGGCGCTGGCCCACTGTGCGCATCTGGTTCGTGGGCGGCCTTCGGTGATCGACCAGAGGGGCCCTCTGCTCAGGTTCTTCCTCGTCGTCAGTGGCGGATCGGTCCCGACGACGTCCCGTGTTCGCGCTCATACCTGCATCGTCCCAACTTGACCGCGCATTTCCGCCGTACACCACCGAAAAAGTCATGAAGAACCAGAACGGGCAGATCGCGAGCAGGAACAGTGACGGCACCGTCAGGCGAAATTGCCCTTGACGAGGGCCTCCCCTGGCGAAGGACGAAGCCCCCGGTCTGGAAATTCAGACCAGCCTTCTGTACGGGCGGGCCCCGGAACGAGCTGCTGCTCGTTGATCTTCGTCAGCCGTTCAATTTCGGCTTTCGCTGCCATGTCGGTGTCATAGTCGTGCTGGGCCATGGCCGAGGCAATGGCATCCTGGCGTTTGGCGGCGATCAGGAGGATCGCGCCCCTGGAGACCGGCAAGCATGGACAGAAACAGGTTCAGCAGAATATAGGGGTAAGGATCTCAGGCACGGCCAGCCATCGCGAAGCTGTTGACGGCGGACCATAGGATCATGAAGAGAATGAATCCGCCCACGAAAGGCCAGCTGCCCATACCGTGCAAATAGTCGGCCGCCCGCTCCCCCTTGGTCAGGGATGACTTGTGCAGGGCATGCCAGGTGGCTTTTGCTCGCTCATGATTCAGCGTAGCTCCTGCCCGCTCATCGAAGCGTCCAACAGCACCGGTTCGAGGAACCGCGCAGATCCTACAGGGCGGTAGGCTTACCCCCGGAACGCCACGGGTTCAGCCCGCCGCGGTGCCCGTTTCGTGCAGCACGAACTTCCGCATCTCGCCCGCGCCCAAATGGACCTCGTCAGAACCGACACGTACGCAGACAGCGGCTGCGTCTCCGGGTGCTGCGGAAACAGTCAAGGTGCCGTGGTCGAGGCTGACTTCGAGCAACTGGTCCCGGTAGCGGACACGGAAGGAAACTGACTTTATTTCTTTTGGCATTTTTGGGGCGAAAAGGAGGGCATCCCTGGTGATCCTCAGACCGGCGAAGCTGCGCTGGATCACATCGATCGTTCCTGCCATGGCGCCAAGGTGGATACCTGTGTGCGTGGTGCCTCCCTGCGTGTCGTCAAGGTCGGCGGTGAGCGCTTCCCGGAAAGTTCTCCAGGCCCGGTCCGGGTCCATGGCTGCCAGCACCGAGGCGTGGGCCACGCGGCTTAGGGTGGAGCCGTGGGCCGTGCGTGCCAGGTAGTAGTCCACTGTCGCCGCGAGCTGGTCCGCGGTGACGGTGTAACCCAGCTGGGCCAGGAAGAGCATCAGCTCCTTCTCGCCCAGGACATACAGGAGCATCAGCACGTCAGCCTGTTTGGCCAGCCGGTACCGATTGGTGCTGTCGCCCTCGGCTTCCAGAATCAGGTCGAGGCGTTCAATGTTTTTGTATCTGTTCCGGTAGTGCGCCCAGTCGAGTTCCTGCAAGTGTTCGTAACCGTCGAACTGGCTGATGATGCCTCCGCCGAAGAACGGTACAAACATCCGTTGGCTGACGCGCAGCCAAACTTCCATCTCTGCCGGATCTATGGACAGGCGTCCCCGTAGATCCTCCAGGTCGTGGCCGTGAAGCATCGTCATGATCTCGTGGGCCTGTTCGCAGACCCATGCAGCCATCACGTTCGTGTAGGCGTTGTCATTCAATCCCCCGCCGGGGCTGTCCGGGTAGCCTGTATGGTATTCGTCCGGGCCCATGACTCCGCGAAGATGGAAGCGGTCCTCTTCGTCGTCGTATTCGGCCATGGAGGCTACGAGCCGCGCCACTTCCACAACCAGCTCGGCGCCATGATGCAAGAGCCAGCCCCGATCCTGCGTGGCCAGGAAATACTGCCATGCGTTGAAGGCCACGCCCAGGCCGGCATGCCGCTGAAGATGGGAATAGTCCGGCACCCAACGGCCGGACCGCCGGCTAAAAAGCCAACGGGGTGTCTCTTCCCTGCCGTCGCTGCCGCTCTGCCACGGGAACAAGGCCCCCCGGAACCCCGCTGCGGCCGCCGCTTCCCGGGCCGCCGGCAGCCTGCGCCAGCGGTAGTCAATAAGGGAGCGGGCAACGGAGGGCATCCGTGAGGTAAGAAGGGGCAGGACGAAGAGCTCATCCCAGAAGATGTGCCCGCGGTAACCCTCCCCGTGCAGCCCGCGGGCGGGCACACCGGCATCCAGTTCAGCCGTGTGCGGGCTCAGCGTCTGCAGCAGGTGGAAGACATGGAGATTCAGGATCAGCTGCACCTGGGGGCTCCCGTCGATGGTGACGACGAACAAGTGCAGCAATCTTCCCCAGGCGTTCTCGTGCTCGGAGAGCATGCCGTCAAAGCCCTGCCCGCTGGCCCTGAGCACCGACCTCGCACCGGATGCCGGTGAGGAGAACGCGCGGTCGCGGGAAGTCACGATTGCTGCCATCTTGGTCACCATCAGCGGCACGGCGTCCGTCAGCGGGACGTCGAAGGAGCGGTAATACAATCCCGCTTCTTCATCGGGCGCGCCGCTGCCTGCCTGTCCGGAAACCCGGGTCTGCAGCGCTGTTGCGATCCTGATATGGCTTTGGCTCGTCTCAACTTCTATCACCGGGGTCGGTTCTGCTGGCCCGGACACCTCGAGTACGGCCAGATGATGGTGGGACAGAAGCGCGTCCTCCGGCACATTTTCGTTGGTCACCCCGGTATCCACTCCGCTGCGGATTCTCACGGACGCGCTCCAGCCCCTGGCAGTGAAGACTGTCTCCAGCGCCATCAGATGAGGCTGGGCCATCGATACGAACCGGCGCTGAACCACCTCCAGCCGCCGGCCGTCATCTGCCTCCAGCACGACTTCCCGCCGCAGAGTGGCCCGAAGCAGGTCAAGCACACGCCGCTCACGGCGGATCTTCAACCCGCCCCGGGACCACCAGTGCGTCTCGTCCAGCCGGACGTCCAGCACCAGCCAGTTGGGGATATTGACCATGTGTTCGTCTTCCGCGGCCTGGCCTTCCACGGTACTCACCAACCTGTTGTAGACACCGGCGAGGTAGGTGCCCGGATAACGGACCTCGCTCATTCCGCCCTCCGGGGCAGCCCCACGCACGGCCAGGTACCCGTTCCCAAGCGTGGTCAAAGCTTCCCGGTGCCCTTCGTGGGCCGGATCATAACCTTCATACACAAGGCGCCACGGGTCAGTGAGAACACGTCCCAGATCCAGCTCGCTCACGTCGTTCAACACAACGTCGGCACCTGCCGCCTCCAGCTCCGCCCTCCTGCTAGAAACCCTGTCTATCCCAACGACGAGCCCGAATCCCCCTCGGTGTGCCGCTTCGACGCCGGCGACGGCATCTTCGATCACCACGGCGCGGGCAGGAGGGATCCCCAACCGGTGCACGACTTCAAGGAATAATGCCGGGTCGGGTTTTCCTGCAAGGCCCAACTCGCCGGCAATGGCACCATCCATGACCAGGTCGAAAGCATTGGACAGGCCAGCGGCTGCCAGGACAGCGGACGCGTTCCGGCTTGATGTTGCAAGGGCCACAGGAACCCGTCCCGACCGCAGCCTTTCAAGCAGTGCGACCGTTCCCGGGAAGGCCACCACACCCTCACGTCCCAGCCGCTCCCTGAACAGCTGGTTCTTACGCTCAGCCAGGCCACGGACCGACCATCCGCCGGCAGGATCCAAGGCGTCACCCATAGGCAGTTCAATGCCGCGGGAACCCAGGAAGGCTTGCACACCGTGTTCCCGGGGCCTGCCATCCACATACCTCTGGTAATCACTGCTGCTGAAGGGCTCCCTCCGTGCCCTTGGCGGGACGCGGCGGTCCTTCAACACCTCATTGAAGAGGTCCCTCCACGCTGCCTCATGCACAGCGGCCGTGTCCGTTACGACGCCATCCAGGTCAAAGATCACAACGTCAAAAGGCGACAAAGCGGCAGCGGCCGTAGGTGAATCCGTCATGACTCATCCCTACCAGCCATCAGAACTAGCGGCCAGTGGCATTGGATCCGGTCACCACACCTTGGTACGTCAGGATCAACGAAACCGAGGCCATTCTGCCCTCCGCTAGACGCAAGCATGATGCCCTTCATCAATGGATGACCATCCAACACCCGAACGCCGACAGGCACAGCAGTCACGGAATCCTTGACTGGCATTGACCGTATCCGGATCTTCACGGACAAGTTTTTGTCAACCACCTGTGGTTCCGCCGGGCTGACCGGTTGAACAGGAGTTCGTCGAACCACAACACGGTGGATGCCATGCCCATGCAGACCGCCCAGTGGGCCGCGTCCAGGGACGCGGTCCCGAAGGCCTGTTGCAGCAGCGGGCCTTCCACCACGGCGAACTGAAGTACAGCCGCGAGCAGGACGGCGCCCCACAGCCACTTGTTGACGAAAAGCCGGTGGAACGCGCTGGTTGTGACGGAACGTGAGTTGAAGGCGTTGAACAGCTGCGCGAAGACCAAGGTGGTGAACCCGGCGGTACGGGCCACGTCCAGGGAGTCGCTGCCGTTGACGAGACCGCCGGGCAGGAAGATGTCGATGGTCAGCAGCGTCACGATGCCCATGACCAAGCCGACGGCCACGATGCCGGTCCACAGCCGCCCCCCGAGGATTGCGGTCGGTCATTTTCCCCGGCGCACGCGCCATCACGTCGTCTATTTCCGGATCCACTCCTATCGCCAGCGCGGGCCCGGAGTCGGTGACGAGGTTGATCCACAGAATCTGGGTGGCCAGCAGCGGCAGCGCCACTGCCTCGTCGCCTGCACCTGCCAAACCCATGGTGCCGGCGAAGACCACGCCGAGGAAGACCGTGAAGACTTCTCCCATATTGGAGGAGAGAAGATAGCGCAGGAACTTTTCGATGTTGTCGAAGATGACCCGGCCCTGGCGCACCGCGGAGACGATGGTGGCGAAGTTGTCGTCGCCGAGAATCATCTTCAAAGCTTCCTTGGTCACCTCGGTTCCTGTGATGCCCAGCCCATGGCAATGCCGATGTCGGCGGACTTCAGGGCCGGGGCGTCATTGACGCCGTCTCCTGTCATGGCAACGACATTGCCCTGCGCCTGCAACGCATCGATTACCTGACGCTGTTGTGCGAGGACACGCGCGCGTAGACGGATGTGGAGCCGGTGACGGCACGCAGCCCCGCATCGTCGAGTTCATCGAGCTGGGCTCCAGTCAGTGCCTTGTCCCCCGGTTCGCAATTACCCAGATCGCTGGCAATCCGGGCGGCGGTTACGGGGTGGTCACCGGTGATCATCGCCACGCGGATGCCTGCACGACGGGCCTCCGCCACGGCAGCCGCCGCTTCGGCACGGGGCTGGCCAATAATGCCGGCGACGCCCAGATAGACGAGGGCGTTCTCATCCGCTTCGTCGATCACGTCCGCTTCGTGACGGTCTTGCTCCCCGTACCGGCGGTAGGCCACGCCCAGGGCGCGGAAGGCCTGCGCCGACAGAGCCTCGACGTCGGCCAGGGCCTTGCTGCGCAGCGCCCCATCCAGCGGGACAATGTCCGCCCCCACCTGCATCCGTACAGGGCCCCAGGAGGACATCGGGGGCACCTTTGGTGACCAGGGCGAGTTCGTCGAACTCCTTGTGGCGCGCCAGCGCTGACATCAGCTTCCGTTCTGAGGTGAACGGGATTTCGCCCTGCCGTTCGAACTCCCCGACGCGTTCGGTAACCCCCGCCAGCTTCCGGGCAGCAACCAGGAATGCAGCTTCCGTCGGGTCGCCCTGGATCTGCCACTGGCCGTCGTGTTCTATCAGCTGTGCATCATTGACGAATGAGCCACCCGCCAGGACCATGCGGGCCTCCTGCAGTACCACCGGATCGCTGGCTTCACGGGTTCCTTGCAGAATCTGGCCTTCGGGCCGGTACCCGGCGCCGGTGAGCTCGATCTGCCCCGATGCGGTGACGATCCGGCCGATCGTCATCTCGTTGCTTGTCAATGTTCCGGTCTTGTTCGAGGCGATGACCGAGGCGGAGCCAAAGGTTTCCACCGAGTGGAGTTCCTTCACGACCGCATTGCATCTGGCCATCCGCTGGACACCGATGGCCAACACGACCGACAAGATGGCCGGGAGCCCCTCGGGCACCGCGGCCACCGCCAGCGAGACACCCAGCAGCAGCACGGTGACCAGATCCGCCAGCGACGAAACCTCGTTGATGAGCACGATGGTCACCATCACCAGAACCGCGATGACTATCACCGTGATGCCCAGCAGTTTGCTGACCCCCGCGATTTCCTTCTGTAGCGGCGTCGGCTCGGACTCGGTCCGTTCCTGCATGCCCGCAATGGCGCCCACTTCGGTTTCATGGCCGTCCCGGTGACGACCGCGCGGCCGCGACCCATCCGAAGTTGACCTGCTGCCCAAGGAAAGTCATCTCCCGATCCGGCGTTGAAGGGGCTTTGGACCCCCCCTCCATGATCCGGACAGAACAACAGCCGGGGCCGAAGGAGCCGGATCCCGTCACCAACCTCCGTGGGTAAATGCAACTAGGGCGGAAGACACATACGAAGGGGGCTGTTTTTAGGCCATACTGACGGCATGAACGCTGCGGCGGGAAAGCCGGACCGGATTCTCCTTGTAATCGTGTCCGCGATAGCCCTGTTGGTGATCGTCGCGCTGGCGGTCGTTTTCACCCGCGGGGAGCCAGAAGTTCTGGACGAGTCGACACCCCAGGGAGTCGTCCAGCGGTACAGCACCGCCGTCATCGAAGGCGATATGGCCACAGCCAGTTCCTACCTCACGGAAGCGGCCAGTTCCTTGTGCCGCGGTTACCAGGAAAGCGGCCCGCCGCCCACCCGGGTTGTCTTGATCTCGACCACCGAGAGGGACAACACGGCAGTCGTGAGAGTCTCGGTTGTCGGTTCATGTCCTGGCGGCCCGTTCGGACCATCCGAGTACGAGATGGAGGACCGCTTCTCCCTTGTGAAGACCGAAGGCAGATGGCTGGTCGACCAGGCACCGTACCAGCTTCTATCCTGCGCAGGATCGTCCGTGAAACCATGAACTCCCAGGTTTCGACGACGTGGTCAGCGGCACGTTCCGCCCAACTCACCCTCCGCCGCCTGATCCTCTACGTACTGCTGTTCGCCTTGGTGGTGATCGCGGCAATAGGGCTAAGCGGCCTTTTGGAGCGCCTGTTCAGCACGGGAGCAGTGCTGGTATCCACTGATGTGGCCGGACTTGCCCGCTCCCTTGCCTTCACGCTGATCGGAGGGCCGCTCGCGGCCCTCCTGTGGTGGGTTGTCTGGAAAAGGCTCGACGACGGCGCGGAGCGCGTCTCAGCGGGGTGGGGCCTCTACCTTGCCGCCGTCTACGCGGTCTCCCTGATCGTCTTCGTCACGGCCCTCCTGGGGATGGCGGCATCCTTTATCGGCCAGCTGGAACCCCAGTGGTATTCGCCTTTGTCCGTTGGGCTTGTCTGGGCCGGAGTATGGTTCTGGCACCGCTGGATGTGGCGGCACGCCGTCAAGCATCCCGTTAATCTCGACGACGTCCCTGCCGTCATCGGTTCGGTTTTCGGGTTGCTGGTGGGAGCGATTGCCGCCATCACCGCCTTGGGTAGCTTGCTCGACGTCGCGATCCGGGGCTACACCAGCCTGACCCCGGGTACGGAGGCGTGGTGGCAGTCCGTGCTCCGGGCCCTGGTTTGGGCAGGCGGCGGAATTTTCGTGTGGTGGTGGCACTGGTTCAGGGGCGGCGGACGCAAACTGGAGACCGCCCTGGTGGATGTGGCGCTGATTGGTGTGGGGATCTTCGCTGCGGGCATCACAGCGCTCGGTAGCGCCGGCGTCGTGGGTTTTGTGCTCCTGAGAACGGCATTCGACCGGGGTGACCCGATAAGCGAGCTGCTGGCCCCGCTGGCTCCGGCTCTCGCCGGTGCTACCATCGGCGCCTTGGTGTGGCGCTATCACCGCGTCAGCGGGGCTCACCGTTCTGTTGCCACCCGGCGTGCGAGCCAGCTGGTGACATCAGGGGTTGCCCTGGCGGCAGCGGCCTCCGGCATTGGCTTGGTCATCAATGCAGCGCTTGCCATGGCGGTTTCACCCCTTGCGGGGAGCGGCACGCGCACCCTCCTGCTGGGTGGTATCAGTTCCCTCGTTGTGGGAGGTCCGGCCTGGTGGCAGGCCTGGAAGCCGACAGGGCAACCGCAAACCGCGGATGCCATTCCTCCCGGCAGGCGCGTCTACCTCATTGTGTTCTTCGGCATTAGTGCCGTGGTGGCGCTCATCGCCCTTCTGGTGATTGGATACCGGCTCTTCGAGTTCCTCCTAGGTGATGTGACTGGAGGCAGCGTCCTGGAACGTATCCGCGCGCCGCTCGGGCTCCTGGTAGCCGCCGGATTCGTTGCCGCGTATCACTTTGCCCTGTGGCGGCGCGAGCACGCCCTCCTGGCGGCGGCATCCCCGGCCAAGGCGCACACCATCGAACAGGTCACCTTGGTGACCGCCTCCTTCCCGGAGCCATTGTCCAAAGCCATCACCGACGCGACCGGCGCCAAAGTCGCCGTGTGGACGCGTGCCGACGCGGAACGCGAAGCGCTGCCGGCGGAAGGCGACCCGTCGGAGGAACCTGAGCTGGTCCGGCGGGTGCTCGACGCACTTTCCGGTGTCACGGCCAAGCGCGTTCTGCTGGTGGTCGGTCCGACTACCGGCCAGGGGACTCCGATCGAGGTAATTCCCCTGGAAACAACATGAAAGTGGAATCAACCAGCCGTGGTACCGGTCCGCCGCGTTCCTGATCATGGCGTGGGTGACCGGCGCGGCCGCCGCTCTGGGCGCCGGCGCGTGGTTGACAGTGCGGGCGGTGACCAGACCACTACCGGGCTCTCGAACCGGGTCCATGCCCTGACACCGAAGGCGTTGAGCCGCAGATCGAACCTCAAGCTTGTACGGGAGTATGTAGACGCGGCCGCCGAACTGGACGCCCTTGACGACGTCATTGCCGACAGCAATGCGTTGTTGAACCGCTCGTACGCCTGGCCCAGTGCATGGGACCGCCAACTCTCGCCGTTCCGGAGCGACCTCGCCGGTCTGGAACAGCTGCTCAGCAAACGCCACGGTCAAGGTGACGCTGCCACTGCAGCGGCCTCAGCACCGGCGTCGGCAGTGTCAGCACAGGCAGGGGCGGCGGCGGAACCACAAATTGGAAGCAGCGGGGGAAGCTTTTCAGGCTCCGGCAGTTCCTCAAGTTTCCAGGTGACTTTTGGCCCTAGAGGTCCGCCTTCCGACACCGCAGGCTGGAGGCAGCAAGCAGGCATACGAAGGGAAGCGGTTATGGAGGAGTCAACATTGCAGGATGCCAGATTCGTTGTGGGGGTGGACGGATCGGAGGCCTCGGTGGAAGCCCTCCGGCAGGCCCAGCGGCTGGCTGTCCCGGTTGGTGCCAAAGTGCTGGCCACCGTTTTCTGGGATGATCCGCAGGTTTACGCAGGATATGTGGCAATGGGCATAGACCGCTTCGAGGAGCGTGTGGAGATGATCCTCAACGAAGCCATGGAACAGGCCTTCGGGCAGGAGATTCCGCCGAACGTCATTCCACGCGTCGTCCGGGGGCACCCCAGGGACTCACTTATAGACGCCAGCCGCCACGCGGACATGATCGTTGTTGGCAGGCGCGGCCACGGAGGATTCGGAGGCCTCCTTCTGGGGTCCGTCAGCTCAGCCTGTGTGGCCCACGCGCACTGCCCCGTCCTAGTTGTTCATAGCCCCGACACAGACAAAAAGGAAGACCAGCCGTGAGAACGTCTAAACCGATCGCGGTCGCCACCAACGACTCTCCGCAAAGCCAGGCAGCCGTGAAGTGGGCTGCACACCGGGCTGCCCGCGCCGGCCTGCCGCTGATCATTCTGCACGCTGTTGACGACCGTTGGGTGGCCGAACCCATCCCGTGGACCGCGATGCTGGTGGAGAAGGGCGAAGAACTGCTGGAAGCCGCTGCCGGGCGCGTAAGGGGCACCGTCCCGATTGAGATCACCACGAAACTCCTGGAAGGCAGCGTCGCCGGCGCGCTGGGTAAGTACTCCACCAAGGCGTCCATGCTTGTGGTGGGCTCCGGCGGCACCCATTTGGGTGGTTCGCTCACCGATCGGGCCCTGCAGGTCGCCGCCGCGGCGAAGTGTCCCGTCGCCGTCGTCGGAATGCATGACCTTGAAGGCCGAAGCGGAGTACTGGTGGGCGTGGACGGTTCGGAAGAAGCCACCCAGGCCGTTGCGTTCGCTGCAGCGGAGGCAGACAGGGAGGGCCAGGAGCTTACGGTGCTGTACGCCTTCAGCGGCCCCAACCGCTGGGTCAAGGCCGGCCTGCCGACCAGCAGCCTTGCCGAACTGATTGAGGAAGAGGAGCAGATCGTTCTGTCCGAAGCGGTGGCCGGGCTCCGCGAGGATTACCCGGACCTTGTGGTGCACAAGATTCTGGAAAGCGAAAAGGAACCGGCGGAGGCGCTGGTGCAGGCCGCGGCAGCCGCGCGGCTGCTCGTGGTGGGAAGCCGCGGCCGGGGCGGGTTCAAACGGCTGCTGCTCGGTTCCACGGCCCACGCGGTTCTGACGCATCTGCCCTGCCCTGCCGTGATCACCCCTATCCAACGCAGGAAGCACAAGTAGGAGGAGCCCCAGCATGCAAGGCAACGGCTCAGGACCGGAAACAGAAGTCCTCGACATACATGACTGCTGGAAATACCTCCGTTCGGCTTCGGTCTGCCGGGTCGCCGTAACAACGGCTGGCGGGCCCGAAATTTTCCCCGTGAACTACGTCCCCGACTATGGGACAGTCGTCTTCCGTACGGGCCCGGGTACCAAACTGGATGCGGTGCTTGCTGAAAGTCCGGTCGCGCTGGAAGCCGACGGCCTGAATAGCTACGGAACCATCGCATGGAGCGTCATCATCAAGGGGACTGCCAAGGTTGTGGGCACGCAGGAGGATTTCCGGGAAGCAGCCGACGCCGGGCTGTCACCCTGGGAGGCGGGAAGCAAGGACCACCTGGTGCGTGTAACGCCCACGGAGGTCAGCGGCCGTCGGTTTGTCATCAATCCCCCGTCCGGCTGGTGGCCACCGCTGGACTCAGCACGGAAATAAACGTCCCGGCGACAGGGGAAGTCACGCCAGGTTTAGCCTTGATCCACCGATCCGCCTGGGCGGATGAGCTGAATTCGGTTTCGGCTCGTTGTGCGGGCGAAGGGCGTGCTGGGGTGCCGGGCCTCGCTGCCCCTTGAGTGTTCCACTGGTTGTTCTGGTCGCGCCGTGCGGCTGGGTTGACGGGGGTCAGGCAGGTCGCGGCGGCGGGTAGAGGTGGTCGGACAAGGCCTGCCATGGTGTTTTCCAGGGCCAGGCTTCGGGCAGGTGAAGACGGATCCGTCGGGCGCTGGTGGCGATCCTGGCCGGGACGTGGATGAGTTTGCGGCGGATCGTTCCGGTGCGGGCCTTGCCGAAGGGCCCGGCCGCGAGGATCCCGGCGGCGCGGGTGAGGTTGTAGGCCATGACCGCGGCGACGAGCCAGGCTGAGTTCGCCGCGAAAACACCTGAAGGCAGGTGCGCCAGGGAGCTGTCCTTAAGGTCGGCGTTGACCTGCTCGATAATGGCGTGTTTCCGGTGGGTTTTGTCGGCCGCGACGGTGTCCAGAACTTCGGCGTCCACGGTGGTGAAGAACGCGTGGTGCCGGTGCGTGTCGAACAGGGTTTCCTGCCCGTCGGCGGTTTTCGGGTTCAGTTCCGGGATGCGGCGCACGACCAGCCGACCGGTGATCTGCTCGGCCTTTCTGCGGGAGGAGAACGCGGTGAACACGGTCTCGGCGACCTCGGCCTTGGAGACCCAGGTGCTGGCGGCCTCGTCGAAGACCGCGTCGGTGTATTCGATCGTTTCCCATGCCGTGTCCGGGATCCCGGCGATGGCGCGTTTGACGGCCGGGTCCATGCGCGCGGTCACCGAGACCTCCGCCCCGCCGGCCAGGGCCGCGGAAACCGCGGCATGGCCGTAGAAGGCCGAATCGAAACGGCAGAGCACCCGCCCGCCGACGTGGACGCGCTTGAGGGTGGACAGGGCGTCGGTGATCAGACGGTTGGCGCCGCGGGCCGAGTTCGCCGCACCCTTGCGCAGCCGCTGGGCGGCGATCACCGGGGCGGTGTCCTTCGTCGAGGCTATGGCCAGCAGCGCGTTCAGGCCGCGGACCCCGGAGTACCCGTAGCCGGAGCCCTGCTTGGAATAGCCGTGGACCTCGATGATCGTGTCGTCGACATCCACGAACACGAAGTCACTGGCGGCGGGTGCTCCCAGCAGCGGGGCCCGGGTCCCCAGGTTGGCCAGGAAGCGGGACGCGACCGCGTCCAGCTGCCGCACGTGCCCGAACGTGAAGGACCGCAGAAACGAACCCAGCGTCGAGGGCGCGTAACAGGCGCTGAAGAGCCGCTTCATCCCGCCGTGGCGCAGCAAGGCCGTGTCCTCGATCGAATCGGCGCCGGCGACCATCCCGGCGACCAGGGACGCGACCTTCAGCCCGGCGTTCGCGCCCTTGTCCGTCGGGACCGACAGCCACTCATCGGCGAGCCCATGCAGGCCGGCGTCTCGGGCCAGCGTCATCACCGGGAGCAGCCCGGCAGCCGACACGAGGTTCGGCTCATCAAAGGAAACTGACACAGCGGACGGCTTATGCGAAACTTGCACTTACGAGATGCCTCTCTTTTCGGTGGTCAATGGGTTCTAGACAAGCTCCATTTTCCTTGAAAAGGCGAGTTCCAGTGATCGATGCAACACCCCCTGAAAACCGGGAGTTGCAACACCCTTGGAATCACCACTGAAAGACCGTTCTTCCTTAACGGAAAAATCGCCCCAGAGGAAGAAGCCTGTTCCGTCGGGCACGCCGGCTCTGAAGCGTCCTTATCGGCGTTACTCCGCGTCCGATCGGGCCGAATTCTTCTTGGCCTTGGAACGTCTGGGAAGCGTTCCGCGGGCCGCCCGGGAATTAGGATTCAACCTCAGTACCTGCCATGCCTGGGCGGGACCCTCCGGCAGGAAATCTGGCTCTCCTGACTCTTCCGTGGGTTAATTTCGGCCCGGGAGCATTGGTTTGGGACCGCCGAGGCTGAGCATGGCCAACGCGATGAGTGCGTCTGGGGATTTGA
>NZ_JBTNDK010000033.1:0-33524 GCF_054511035.1 Pseudarthrobacter sp. MDT1-22
TCAAATCCCCAGACGCACTCATCGCGTTGGCCATGCTCAGCCTCGGCGGTCCCAAACCAATGCTCCCGGGCCGAAATTAACCCACGGAAGAGTCAGGAGAGCCCAATAACTAGGCGGTAAGAGCTGCATTTGGGACACCGGCGAGGTGGGTTCCGTTTCACCTTGACGAAGGCTGTTGAGTACATGTGGAAGACATGTGACGTCGCATCCAAGAGCATCTCAGCGTCCCATACCGTCGCGTTTGAGTCATGCTGGAGGCTTACTGCAACGTCCCAAGTCTTGTCGGCAATCTCATTTAAGTAGCGCCGCAGCCGCCCTGTGGATAGGGTCTGCGCGTACAGGGTCGCCCAGCCTTTGAAGTCGTTGACCTTCGGTTTTAGCTCTGGATTGGAGAGCCAGTCCGCATCTTGATGCTCACGACCAAATGCCAATAAGGCTTCACGGCATTTTATAGCTACGCCTTGATAATCCTCTGCCTCGCGAGCCGAGTCCATTGCTGTGACGGCAGCTTCGTAGCGCCTCCAAGCCCCGCCAACTTCTTCGGCCTTATCGTCGTCAATCTCGACACGATCGCGATTCATCACACGTAGCATCAAGCCGACGTGGAAAGAGAAGGCAACATCGTACTCAGGGAAAGACTCCTGAGAGTAAAGGTTGGTCGGCTCTGTGATAACCCACCAACGCTCTTTCGGCGTGTGCACGTCGTAGACGTCGTAATCCGTGCCGAGTAGCCGGTAGCTGCTTACCTTCTGCACCAGCGTGACTTTGGTGTCAGGATCGTCAGGGTCATCCTGATTCCGGGACTGGCCTTCGACATAGCGACGGATGTCTCGTTCCTCGTGCTTAGGTAGTTTCTCGGCCATATGGCCACTATACGAACGTCGGCCACCTACCATACTCTGTGGGCAACCGCGTCGCACTCTAAGAATTATCTCTTTCGGGAGAGAATCATCGCCGGCGGGAAACTAATCTGCCCGGCCTACAGCGCTGAATTCACACCCCGCGGTGATTTCCTACGAGGTGCGGAGCCGGTCGAGGCAGTAGTTCTTGACGCAGTGCCGGACCGGCCGCGGCAGCCGTGGATACACCAGGGCGGACCACCGGGTGGTGCGGTCGAACAGGCGGCTGTGGCGGTCGCTCCACGGCAGCCCGAAGCCGGCTCGCAAGTGGTCCGGCAGTAGACCGGCGGTGATGAACCGGATAAGGGGCATACTCATCCGCAGCCAGAGTGGCCCGGCCGGCGGGTACAGGAGGTCGCGGCCGACGCCGGCGGTGACGGCGTCCAGCTCCAGTGTCAGAAGGGACGTGTCCCAGTATGTCCTGAAGGCTGCGCGGTCGGCCGGCCACAGGTTCGCCGGCAGTTGCAGGACGGTGCCGATTCTTGCGTAGTCGCTGTACATAAGGTCGGCTGCCTTGTCGTCCAGCGGGCCGTAGATTTTCTCGTAGACGGTGATGGCTGTGTCGTACAGGGTGGCCACCACCCATAATTGCGCCTGGGCGTCAAAGGCGCTGTACCCGTGGGAGCCGGCTTCGGGCTTGCGGCGGACCGTGGAGTGGGCCCGGTTGACGCTGCGGCGAACGGCCGCGACCTGGGCCTCTGTTCCGTAAACGACCGCGTAGACGTAGGTGACGGTAGCCCGGAAGCGGTCCAGGGGACGGGCAATAAAGTCACTGTGCTCGGCGACGCCATGGCCCACCGCGGGGTTCGCGATCTGCAGCAGGATGGCGCGGCCCGCCCCGGCGAGCAATACACCTTCAGCGCCGATGTCGGCCAGGTTCCGCACCATGGACCCACGATACCGGAGAAGGCAACCGCTACTTCCCCCGCGACGCCGTCAATGCGGGCTACCTCAAGGACGGAGACATGTATTCCGTCTGCGTGACCATCGATGAGTATCCCCGAACTTCACGGGTAATTTCGTACGGATCAACTGGACCGCCACTATGCTGGGCAAACCACCAAAGGAGACGGCACGGCAGCGCAAGGGGGAACTGTTGGAATCAGGTTCTGGCGACAGGGAGTTTCCCCGCATCCGCCGTTCGCCCAGCGGGCGCATTCCGCAGTGGGCAATCGATGAGGCACTGGGCAAGCCGCCAGCGCCCGAGCCGTGGCGCGGTGCCCCCATCTCGCCAATCTCGGCCAAGAGGACCGTCCACCGCCGGAAAGTCCGCGGGAGCAAGTGGAGATCGCGCACCGCCACTGTCCTGGGCATCGCCCTGGTGGTGGGTCTCTATTTCACGCCGACCCTCTTCGACCGGTTTGTGTTGCCGGCAGCCATGCCCCACCTGCCGGGCGCCAAAGTGCCGCCACCAGGGTTTGAGGCCGCATCAGCCCCGCTCGGACTGCCGCCAGCCACCAGCGGATCCACCGCCTATGTCCTGCAGAAGTCCCCGGACCCGGGCCAGGCCTTTGTTGCCTATGACCCCTGCCGTCCGCTGCACTACGTGGTCCGGCCAGACAATGCGCCGCCAGGAACAGACGTACTTATCGAGGAGGCCGTGTCCGCAGTTTCCGCGGCCTCGGGGCTGCAGTTCGTGGATGACGGAACCACGTCCGAGGCGCCATCCGAAGCCCGCGCAGCGTACCAGCCGGCGCGCTACGGCAAGCAGTGGGCGCCGATTCTCATTGCGTGGTCGTCCCCGGCGGAAACACCCAAGCTGGCAGGGAAGGTTGCAGGGACCGGTGGTAGCGCCTACGCCCATATTCCCGGCGAGCCCTATGTGTACGTCGCCGGCCAAGTGACCCTCGATGCGCCGGGCCTCGCGGAAACACTGACCTGGCCGGAGGGTCCTGCCCACATCCGCGCCATCATCATGCACGAGCTGGGGCACGTCCTGGGGCTGGACCACGTGGACGATCCCACGCAACTGATGCATGAGGAAAACAGCGGGCAGTTCGACTTCGGCGATGGCGACCGCGCCGGGCTGGCGCTGCTGGGAACCGGGGAGTGCGTCCCGCGGCTGTAACCCCGAGCGTAAGCACGGCGGGGCGGCTGACCGTATTGCGGGTCAGCGGACTTTGCCCGTCAGCGGACGACGGCGGGACCTCCCGCCGTCGTCCGCTTTCTGTTGGGGGCGCTACCCCTTCCGCTGGGGCATCACCCAAGCAGCGTCACGGCAGTTGACACCCGCCGGTGCGTGCGGTTGACTTTTTGCATATGCTGAAATAACAGTTCCATGATGCGGAATTTAGTATCCGCATAGCCCTACACCGTGGATGCCAGCATCGAAACACACGAGGACTTGCCTCATGCATCTTGAACAGTTCAACGCGGCCGGCCGCACGGAGGCCGCCGATTTCCTGCGCCCCTGCCTGGACATCCAACGCTGGATCGACGAGCTCGCCGACGCGCGTCCCTATTCCAGTCTCGACGCGCTCCTGGCGGCAGGCCGCGGCGCAGCGAACCCGTTCACCCCGGCGGAGATCGAAGCAGCCCTCGCCCACCACCCGCGGATCGGCGAGCGGGCGCAGGGCGACAGCGCGGAAGCGAAGCTGTCCCAGTCGGAACAGGCCGAATTGGGCGTGGCCGACGCTGCCGTGGCCGAGGCCCTGGCGGAAGGCAACCGGGCCTACGAGGAGAAGTTCGGGCAGGTGTTCCTGATCCGTGCCGCCGGCCGCAGCCGCGAGGAGATCCTGGCCGCCCTCAACACCAGGCTCGCCCACACCCCCGAAGCAGAACAATCAATCATTGGCCAGCAGTTGCGGGAAATCGCAGTGCTCCGACTCGAAGGACTGATGCGCACATGAGCATTTCCCACGTCACCACCCATGTACTCGATACCGGTTCCGGCCAGCCGGCGGCAGACGTCCCGGTAACCCTCCACGCGCTCGACGGCGAGCGTTGGGTCCAGATCGCCGAGGGCGCCACGGACGCGGACGGACGCATCAAACAACTGGGACCGGACCGGCTGCCTTCCGGGACCTACCGCCTGGCGTTCGACACGGGAAGGTACTTCGCCGCCAGCGGCACCGAAACGTTCTTCCCGGAAGTGACCCTCACCTTTGGCGTGGTGGAGTCGGAGGCCCACTACCATGTGCCGCTGCTGCTGAGCCCGTTCGCATATTCAACCTACCGGGGCAGCTGAGCTCAGCCGAACCTGCCAGAACCGGCCACAACAGGAAGGGTCCGCGGCGACGCCGCGGGCCCTTTCGCGCGCCCTGTCGCCCGGCTCCTCAACGTCTCCACGTCCGCCGCAACCACGCCGCAACCGCGCCGCCCCGCCCCGCCGGCAGGATCCCCACACCCGCCGCAGTCACAATCGGTGATTTGGCCCGGGTGGGCCACAACGGTAGAAATTCCTTGACAGTGGCACGGGTCACTTCTATTCTGAATTTTGGGATCCCAAACTGGGATCCCAAAAGATCGCGATCCGGATCCCGAGCCGCAGTTCATCGCCCGGCCCCTCCGGATCAGGACCCAGGACGCCCCACCAACCGGCTTTCTGCCCCGCGAACACACAAGCCTTTCGTCCTGTCTGCAATCTTCCTCTCTGCAAAGGAGAAGTTGTGTCTCATCAAAATACTGAAACCGCTGTACCGCTCCCCGACGACAAAACCGGCAAGGACGGCGTGCAACGTCGCACCAACGTCCGCTGGAAAATGTTCCTGCTCCTGCTGGTCCTCGTCGCCGTCAACTACATCGACAGGGGCTCCATCTCGGTGGCCCTGCCGATCATCCAGAAAGAATTCAACCTCGCCCCCGAGCTCGTGGGCCTCCTGCTCTCCGCGTTCTTCTGGACCTACGCGTTGATGCAGGTCCCGGTAGGCCTCCTGATCGACAAATTCGGTCCCCGCAAGGTCATGACGGCGTCCTGCGTCGGCTGGGGCGCAGCAACGGCAGCCTCCGGCCTGGCCGGCGGCTTCCTCAGCATGTTCATTGCCCGGATGGGCATCGGCGTCACGGAAGCCGGCGTCATGCCGGCCGGCGGCAAGCTGAACGCGATCTGGATGCACAAGTCAGAGCGTGGACGCGGCGCCACCATCCTCGACGCCGGCGCGCCTCTTGGTGCCGGCCTGGGCGGCATCATCATCGCCGGCCTGATCGCCTCCACCGGCAGCTGGCGCCTCGCGTTCATCATCGCCGGCGCCGCCACCGTACTGATGGGCCTTGCCGTCTGGTGGTACGTCCGCGACAATCCCCGCCAGCACCGGGGGGTAAATGACGCCGAGGCCGAATACATCGAGGCCTCCCACGCCGCGGAGGACGCTGCGGCCGAGCTCGACGGCAGCAAGGGCAAGCGCGCGCTCCTGCCCTACCTGAAGTTCCGCTCCTTCTGGGCTATGTGCTTCGGCTGGCTGGGCTTCAACGGCGTCTTCTACGGACTGCTGACCTGGGGGCCGCTCTACCTGGCCCAGGACAAGGGCTTCGACCTCAAGACCATCGGCTGGTCCACCTTCGTGATCTTCGGCGCTGGCTTCGTCGGCGAAATCCTGGGCGGTGCGATCGCCGACAAGTGGCAGTCCACCGGCGCCTCCGCCAACCGTGTGATGCGCACGCTCCTGGGCACCTCCAGTGTGGTCGTGATCGGCGGCCTGATCGGCGTCACGGTTGTGGCCGATCCCACCACCGCCGTCGTCCTCCTGTCCGTGGTCATGTTCTTCCTCCGCTGGGTGGGCCTGTTCTGGAGCATCCCCTCCATCCTGGGCGGCCGGACCAACGCCGGCGTCCTGGGCGGCGCGATGAACTTCAGCGGCAACATCTCCGGCTTCGTGACCCCGATTGCGGTCGGCCTGATTGTCGGTGCCACCGGCTCGTACACCTGGGCGCTGCTGTACTTCGTTGGATCCGCGATCATCATGGGCGTCTCCGTCCTGACCCTGAACTACAACAAGCGGCTACCTGTCTAAGCTAGCCACACGCACCTGTTCCTGAAGCCGGGAACGCAATGCCAGACAAGAACCGAAAGTGGAGAAGCATGCATAGCGCAGAAGAGACCCAGGACAAGGAACGCCCGCTTCGGGAGGCTGTCCGGGACACCCTCCGCAACAGGATCTTTGAAGGGCATTACGTTCCCGGCACCAGGCTGGTGGAACGCGACCTCGCCGCTGAATTCAACGTGTCACGGCTTCCCGTCCGCGAAGCGCTCCGTATGCTGCGCCAGGAAGGGCTCATCAGCGACCGCGGAGCCCGCGGAGCCGAGGTCAGCACCCTGAGCCCCAAGGACGTCGAGGACCTGTTCGACGTCAGGCAGTCCCTCGAGGTGCTTGCCTGCCGCCTGGCAGCCGCCCGCGCCACCCCCGAAGACCTCAGCGGCCTCAAAGGTCTGCTGGACGAGGCAGACCGCTGCCTGGTCAAGGGCGCCATCATGGAAGCCCACCGGGCCAACAGCGAATTCCACGATGCCATCACCCGGATCGCGGACAACGGCTTCCTCAAGTCCGCGCTGGAACCGCTCCAGGGCCGCATGCACTGGCTCTTCCGCCACGTCAGCGACCTGCCGGAGCTGATCGAAGAACACCGCGCCCTCTACGCCGCCATCGCCAGCGGCGACCCGGAACGGGCAGCCGCCCAATCGGCGTCGCACATCGGCAAATACCGCGAACAGTTTCCGGAGGATTTCAGCCGGACAGAACCCGCCCTTCATCGGAAGAACTTATGAAACTTCTTGTCATCAACCCCAACATCAGCGACGACGTTACCGCCCTGATCGAAGCGGAGGCCCTGCGCTCCGCCTCCCCCGGAACAGAACTTGTGGTCCGGACCGCCGGGTACGGCGTGGAATACATCGAAACCCGCTTTGAGTCCCTGATCGCGGCGGGAGCCGTCGCCGAAATCGTCGCCCAGTACACCCGCGACGGCGCCAGCGTCGACGGCGTTGTGGTGGCCGCATTCGGCGACCCCGGGATGCCCGCACTGAAGGAACTCACCGACGTCCCTGTTATCGGAATCACCGAAGCGGCCCTCTGCGGAGCCGCCCTGCAGGGGCACCGGTTCTCCATCATCGCCATCTCGGACCGGATCCGGCCCTGGTACCGGGATTGCGTGGAGCGCTTCGGGCTCGGCGGCCGGCTGGCGTCGATCCGCTCCATCAATGAAGCCCTCCACGGCATCGCCTCGGTGCAGCAGGACTTCAAGGCAACCCTGCTGGCACTCAGCCACCAGGCCGTCACCGAAGACGGGGCCGACGTAGTGATCCTGGCCGGAGCACCGCTCGCCGGCCTGGCCCGCGAACTCCGCGGGCAGATCGGGGTCCCTGTGGTGGACGGTATCTCCGCAGGCATCCGCATGGCAGAATCGGTCGTCGGGCTCGATTCCGGACCGCACCGCGCCGGCGCCTTCGCTCCGCCGCCCGCCAAGTCCCGCCGCGGCCTCTCGGAGAACCTGGATGCCGCCCTCACCACCGCGCAGAACGCCGCCGCGCACGATCCCGCCCGCAGCGGCGCCACCCAGCCGGCCTCGCCCGCACGGGCCAACTAGCCACTTCTACTTAGGAGGACACCGATGTCCGACACCCCAGAACTCGTCATCGCCAACGGCACCGTGGTCAACAGCTTCGGCCGACAACAGGCCCACGTTGTGGTCCGGGAGGGCCGCATCGACCGGCTGGTGGATGCCGCCGGGCCCGTCCCCGCCGGCACGCGCACCATTGACGCATCCGGCCGGCTTGTCATCCCCGGCGGAGTGGACGGCCACTGCCACGTAGCCCAGGTGACCGGGCGCTTCCGCACCCTGGATAACTACCGGACCACATCCACCGCCGCACTGTGGGGCGGAACCACCACGATCATCGACTTCGGCATTCCCCGTGATGCCCAGGAAACCCCGCTCGCAGCCGTGCTGCACAAGAAGGAACTGGCCCGCGAGTCCCGGTGTGACGTCGCGTTGCACGGCTCCGTGGTCAGCTGGGACGAAACCGTGCCCTGGCAGTTGGAACAGCTCGCCGCCGAGGGCGTGCGTTCGGTAAAGATGTACACCACCAACCGCGGCACCACCATGGCGGACGGGGACACCATCCTGAAGGTCATGCGCGAGATGGTCCGCCTGGACGGCCTCACCTACATCCACGCCGAGCACGACCCCATCATCTCGGACTGCACCCAGCAGCACGCCGACGACGGCCGGATCGGGATTGAACACCTGCACCAGACCCGGCCGGAGCTCGCCGAGGAGGTCTCCGTCAAGGTAACCCTGGCCATGGCCGAATACACCAAGGCGCCGGTCTACTTTGTCCACCAGTCGACACCGGGTGCGGTTGATCTGGTCACCGAAGCCCGCAGCCGCGGCCAGGAAGCCTACTCCGAGACCTGCCCGCACTACCTCACGCTGGACGACTCCGTCTACGGAAGCGCGTTTCCGGAGTGGTACGCGTGCTGCCCGCCGATGCGCAGCGCCGAAACCGTGGCCGCGCTGAAGGACCGGCTGGCCGCGGGTGCCATCCACACCGTCGCCTCCGACCACTCGTGCTACGACCTCTCCCAAAAGCGCGAGCGAACGGACGACATCCGCGAAATGCCGCACGGACTCCCGGGCGTCGAAACCCGGATGCCTGTCACGTTCACCGCCATGATGGATTCGGCCAGCGGAGGAGAGCGCCGGGTGGAGGACTTCGTCGAAGTCTTCGCCGCCGGCCCGGCCCGCATCAACGCCCTCCCCCGCAAGGGAACCATCGCTCCGGGGTTCGACGCCGACATCGTCATCTTCGATCCCGCCGAGGAACGCACCGTCGACGGCGTCGCTCTCCACATGGGTACTGACTTCTCGCCGTTCGAAGGGAAGACGCTGACCGGTTGGCCCGCCGTCGTGGTCTCCGCAGGCCGTGTGGTGCTGGACGACGCCGGTTTCCATGACCCCGGGGCTGTTGGCCGCTTCCTGCCCCGCAAGGGTTTCACCGAACACCGCGACGCCCTGTCCTGGCCCCAGGAATCCCGCCCCGCCGTCTACGCCGCCAGTTAGGAAACCCCGATGCCAAGCCAAGCACGCAAAACCCGCATCGGCATGATCGTGCCGTCCTCCAATACCTGCCTGGAGCCGCAAAGCTACCGGATTTTGGGCGAGCGGGACGACGTCACCATTCATTTCACCAGGATCCCGGTCACCCGGATTGCCCTGGATGACTCTTCGGACAAACAGTTCGACTCCAGCGTTATGCGCACCGCCGCGGAGCTGCTGGCCACCTCGGATGTGGATGTCATTGCCTGGAACGGAACCTCCGGGTCCTGGCTCGGAGCAGAGCATGACCGCACCCTGGTGCAGGAGATCACCGACGCCACCGGGATCCCTGCCACCACGTCCACGCTGGCCTACCTGGAGGCGTTCAAATCATTCGGCACAGAGCGGATCGGGCTCTTCACTCCGTACACCGGGGACGTCAACGCACAGATCATGGCGTCCTACCAACGGGACGGCATCAAGACCCTCGACCACCGGTTCCTGGGCCTCAGCGACAACGAGTCGTTCGCCCGCGTCACGGATGACGAAATGCGGCCAGGTTCGCTGGAGCTCGCCGCGTCCAAGCCGGATGCCTTGATCTACCTCTGCACGAATCTCTACGGCGCCAACATCACCGCGGAAATTGAGGCCGAGACGGGCGTTCCCGTGCTGGACTCGGTGGCCGTCACCCTGTGGCATTGCCTCAAGGTGGCGGGCGCACCGGGGCTGGACCCGCGCTGGGGCAGGCTCCTCACCTCTGCCTGAACCCGCAGTGCAGGCACTCCGCGTTGGCTGCCGGGGGCCCGTAACCCCTGGCAGCCGATTGTGACCGTCCGTTCGCCTTGACGCGTGGATCGCCGCTTAGATAATCTCGAGATGCAATAAAGTTTTCTCACACAACGAAAACTTGAGCCAACTATTCAACGATGAAAAGAGGCTGGACGTGGCTGCAGGAGAAGAGACCTCCCATATCCTCAGCGGGTTGACAAACCAGCTGCCTGATCGTGATCCGGAAGAGACCGCCGAATGGCTGGAGTCCCTGGATGCCCTGATTCAGGAACAGGGCACGGAACGTGCCCAATACATCATGCGCAGCCTGCTGCAGCGCGCCGGCGCCCAGAGCGTCGGCGTTCCGATGGTGACCACCACGGACTACGTGAACACCATCCCGGTGGACCAGGAAACGGCGTTCCCGGGGGACGAGGAGATCGAGCGGAAGTACCGGGCCTGGCTGCGCTGGAACGCGGCCATCATGGTGCACCGGGCGCAGCGGGCCGATATCGGCGTGGGCGGACACATCTCCACCTACGCCGGTGCCGCCACCCTGTACGAGGTCGGTTTCAACCACTTCTTCCGCGGCAAGGACCACCCCGGCGGCGGTGACCAGGTCTTCTTCCAGGGCCACGCCTCCCCCGGCATGTACGCCCGTGCGTTCATGGAAGGCCGGCTCGCCGAGGAGGACCTGGACGGATTCCGGCAGGAAAAGTCCAAGGAAGGCCACGCGCTCTCCTCCTACCCGCACCCGCGCCTCATGCCGAAGTTCTGGGAGTTCCCCACGGTCTCGATGGGCATCGGCCCGATGAACGCGATCTACCAGGCCCAGTCCAACCGGTACCTGCACAACCGCGGCCTCAAGGACACCTCGGACCAGCAGGTCTGGGCGTTCCTGGGCGACGGCGAAATGGACGAGCCCGAGTCCCGCGGCCTGCTCCAGCTCGCCGCGAACGACAAGCTGGACAACCTGAACTTCGTCATCAACTGCAACCTCCAGCGCCTGGACGGCCCCGTCCGCGGCAACGGCAAGATCATGCAGGAACTCGAAGCGTTCTTCCGCGGCGCGGGCTGGAACGTCATCAAGGTCGTCTGGGGCCGGGAGTGGGATGACCTGCTCACCAAGGACTCCGACGGCTCGCTCGTGAAGATCATGAACGAAACCCCGGACGGTGACTACCAGACCTACAAGGCAGAATCCGGCGGGTTCGTCCGCGAGCACTTCTTCGGCAAGACCCCGCAGACCAAGGACATGGTCGCGGACCTCTCCGATGACGAAATCTGGAACCTCAAGCGCGGCGGCCACGACTACCACAAGGTCTACGCCGCCTATAAGGCAGCCACCGAATTCAAGGGCAAGCCCACCGTGATCCTGGCCAAAACGGTCAAGGGCTACGGACTCGGACCCCACTTCGAGGGCCGCAACGCGACCCACCAGATGAAAAAGCTCACCCTCGATGACCTGAAGAAGTTCCGCGACCACCTCCGCATCCCCATCACGGACGAACAACTCGACGCGGATCTCTACCGGCCCCCGTACTACCACCCCGGAATGGACTCCCCCGAAATCCAGTACCTCATGGAACGCCGCCGCGCCCTCGGCGGTTTCGTCCCCGAACGCCGGCCGGACCACGCGCCGGTGGAGCTGCCAGACCCCAAAACCTATGAGATTGCCAAGCGCGGTTCGGGGAAACAGCAGGCCGCCACCACCATGACCTTCGTGCGCCTGCTCAAAGACCTGCTCAGGGATAAGAAGTTCGGACACCGCATTGTCCCGATCGTTCCGGATGAGTCCCGAACCTTCGGCATGGACGCGTTCTTCCCCACGGCCAAGATCTACAACCCGGACGGCCAGGGTTACCTCTCTGTGGACCGGGACCTGGTCCTCGCGTACAAGGAATCCGCCCAGGGCCAGCTGATCCACCCCGGCATCAACGAGGCAGGCGCCGTCGCAGCGTTCACCGCCGCCGGCACCGCCTACGCCACCCACGGCGAACCGCTGATCCCGGTCTACGTGTTCTACTCCATGTTCGGCTTCCAGCGCACCGGCGACGCCTTCTGGGCCGCCGCGGACCAGATGGCCCGCGGTTTCATCATCGGCGCCACCGCCGGCCGCACCACCCTGACCGGTGAAGGCCTCCAGCACGCCGACGGCCACTCCCCGATCCTGGCCTCGACCAACCCGGCCGTCCTCACCTATGACCCTGCGTACGGGTACGAGATGGGCCACATCATCCGGGACGGCATCGAGCGTATGTACGGGCCGACCGCAAGCGGCGATGGAACCGGACCGGCATCCGATAAGAACCTCATGTACTACATCACGGTCTATAACGAGCCGATCTCCCAGCCGGCCGAACCAGAGAACCTCGACGTCAACGGTGTGCTGAAAGGCATCTACCGGGTGACGGCGTCGGGTATCGAAGGGCCCAAGAGCCAGATCCTGGCCTCCGGCGTCTCCGTCCCGTGGGCCCTGGATGCCCAGCGGATCCTCGCCGAGGACTGGGGCGTCTCCGCGGACGTCTGGTCCGTGACGTCCTGGAACGAACTGCGCCGGGACGGGCTCGCCGCGGAGGAGGACGCCTTCCTGAACCCGGGCCAGCCCGCCCGCATACCGTTCGTCACGCAGCAGCTCGCCGATGCGCAGGGGCCCGTGGTGGCGGTGACCGACTACATGAAGGCCGTCCCGGACCAGATCCGCCAGTTCCTCCCGCACCAGTTCGCCTCGCTCGGAGCCGACGGCTTCGGCTTCTCCGACACCCGCGCGGCAGCCCGCCGCTTCTTCAAGAACGACACCCACTCGATTGTGGTGAAGACCCTGCAGCTGCTCGCTTCGCGCGGAGAGGTGGACGGCGGCGTGCCCGCCTACGCGATGGACCGCTACAAGCTCCTGGACGTCAACGCCGGGACCACCGGAGGCGCCGGAGGCGACTCCTGACCCCCTCATCCAGACAACAGTTGACGGCAGTGTTCCCGTGGAACACTGCCGTCAACTGTCATGTGGCTGGATAGGCTGGGGCGATGGCTGACCTGGACGAACAACGCACGACGGCGGTGCTGCTTGCCGCCGGCGCCGGGACGCGGCTGGGGCTCGGGCCCAAGGCATTGCTCCGGTTCCAGGGCCGCACGCTCGTTGAAGTGCTGGCAGATGTGCTGCTCGCGGGCGGCTGCCGGGAAGTGGTGATGGTGCTCGGCGCGGACGCGGCAACGGTCCGCGCCGCCACCGATCTCGGCCGGCACCGGGTCATCGACAACCCGGCCTGGGCCAGCGGAATGGGAAGCTCGTTCCGGGCGGGAGTCGCCGCAGCAGCCCCGGGGGACCATGTGCTCATCGCGCTCGTGGACCAGCCCGGCCTGACCATTGAAACTGTCGCCCGGCTGCTGGCATCCCACCGGCCTGGCCGCGTGACGGCGGCCGCCTACCGTGACCCCGAAGGAAAACTCCAGCGGGGACATCCGCTGCTCCTGGATTCCAGCCTCCGCGCTGAAGCCGCGGAAACGGCAACGGGCGACGCCGGGGCACGCCATTTCCTCCAGGCCCACCCGGAACTGATAGACCTCGTGGACTGCAGCGACCTCTCCGGCGGCGAAGACCTCGACACCCCAGAACAGCTGCATCTCCTCCAGTAGCAAACGTCTCCTTGCTGCGCTATCCGCACCGCACCGGATGCCCTGGCCTGCGACTCGAACGGGGTTATGACAGTGCCTGCCTTGATGACAGTGACCCGCCTAGGCTTGAAATCTCGGCCCGGACTGGTGCAGGCCGCACCCTGAACGGGCTGCGAGAGGACAAGAACAACCATGAACATCACACTCAACAATGGAGTCGTCATGCCCGCCATCGGGCTTGGTGTCTTCCAGACCCCGCCCGAGGCCACGACGGCTGCTGTCGTTTCGGCACTGGAGACCGGCTACCGCCACATAGACACGGCGGCTGCGTACGCCAACGAGCGCGAGGTGGGCGAGGGCATCCGCCGCTCCGGTATGGACCGTTCCGAAATTTTCATCGAGACCAAGGTCTGGATCAGCGACTACGGCTACGACCAGACCCTGCACGCGTTCGAGAAGAGTTCCCGCAAACTCGGCGTCGACCAGCTCGACCTTTTCATCCTCCACCAGCCACTCTCCGCAGAATTCGACAAGACGATCAAGGCTTACCGGGCCCTTGAACAGCTGCTCGAGGACGGCCGCGTCCGCGCCATCGGTGTCAGCAACTTCATGCCGAACCACCTGACGGCGCTGCGCGAACAGACCACGATCATCCCCGCGGTGAACCAGATCGAGGTACACCCCTACTTCACGCAGCCCGACGTGCGAAAAGCCGGCTCGCACCTGGGCATCCTCACGCAGGCCTGGTCACCGATCGGCGGCATCACCTCCTACCGCGGCGACGCTGCGACGAGCACGTTCAACGACCCCATCATCCGCCGCGTCGCCGAACAGCATGGTAAGACTGCCGCCCAGGTCATGCTGCGCTGGCAGCTCCAGCTCGGACACTCCGTCATCCCCAAATCGGTCCGCCCTGAACGCATCGCCGAGAACTTCGACGTGTTCGGGTTCGACCTCACTCCTGAGCAGATGAGTGCACTCGGAGCGCTCGACACGGGAGTGCGTGGTGGTCCCGACCCCGACTCGGTCACCCTGGAGGCCTTCGGACGGGATATCCCGGAAGCATGAACACCAAGAAACCGGGCATCGCACTCGTCGTCGGCGCCACCGGCAGCGTCGGCCGCCATGTCGTGGCGGAAGCCGTACGTCAGGGTTACAAGACGCGGGCCCTCGTGCGCGACGCCTCGCGTGCCGGCCGGCTCGATGCCGGCGCACAAAAGGTCACTGGGGAGCTGACCCTGGTAGAAACCCTCGCGGACGCGGTGGCCGAAATCGACGCGGTCATCTTCACCCAGGGTTCCTCCTACGGCGATGCCGCGGCAGCCGAAACCGTCGACTACGGAGCCGTCAAGAACGTCATCCAGGCCCTCGGCGGCCGCCGCGTGCGCATCGCGCTCATGACAGCCATCGGTGTAACCCGCCGCGGCAGCACCCACGACTGGAAACGACGCAGCGAACGCCTGGTCCGAGCAAGCGGGAACGCCTACACAATCGTCCGGCCCGGATGGTTCGACTACAACGACGACGACCAGACGGAGATCATGCTGCTGCAGGGCGACACCCGCCACGCGGGGAGCCCCGCGGACGGCGTCATCGCGCGTCACCAGATCGCCCGCGTCCTCGTCGACAGCCTCGTCTCTGACGCCTCCGATCGCTTGACGTTTGAACTTGTCGCCGAGCATGGACCTGCCCAGGAAAGCCTCAAGCCTGTCTTCGAAGCGTTGGACAAGGACCCCGCCGGTTCGTTGGACGGGGTCCGGGACCAGCCGAACATGCCTGCCGACGCCGAGCCGGAGCGCGTGCGCCGGGACCTCGCCGCGCTGGCCGCAAACAACCAGTCGTAGGCCACACGTCGGTGCCCCGCCGACCGAAGCGCCACTTTGAATCACAGACCACCATCAAACAAGGAGTAAAAATGGACTACCGTCTACTGGGCCGCACCGGCGTGGAAGTCAGCCCGCTGTGTCTGGGCACGATGATGTTCGGCGCCTGGGGCAATACGGACGTTGACGATTCGATCCGGATCATCCACCACGCGCTGGACGCCGGCATCAACTTCGTCGACTCGGCCGATGTCTATTCGGACGGCGAATCGGAGGAGATCGTCGGGAAGGCACTCAAAAAGCGGCGCGACGACGTCGTGCTGGCCACCAAGTTCTTCATGCCCATGGGTAAGGGTCCCAACCGCAGCGGCGGCTCCCGGAAGTGGATCATGCAGGCGGTGGAGGACTCGCTCCGGCGCCTCGGCACCGACTACATCGACCTCTACCAGGTGCACCGACCCAGCGCCCTGATGGATGTCGAGGAGACGTTGGGCGCCCTCACGGACCTGGTCCGGCAGGGCAAGGTCCGCTACATCGGCTCCTCGTCATACTCCGGCAGCCAGATCGTCGAAGCACAGGTCGCCTCACGCCAAGGAAACCTCGCCCGGTTCGTCACCGAACAGCCGCCCTACTCGATCCTCGTCCGCGGCATTGAAGAGGACGTCCTTCCGACGACACAGCGCCATGGCATGGGAACCCTCACCTACAGCCCGCTGGCCGGCGGATGGCTCTCCGGAAAGTGGCGCAAGGACACCGCGCCGACCCCAACGTCGGCAGCACGGCCCAACGCCCGCTTCGACATGAGCAGCGCCGCGAACCAGCAGAAGCTTGAGGTGGTCGACGCACTCGCGCACGTCGCCCAAGACGCCGGGATCAGCCTGATCGAGCTGGCGATCGCGTTTGCCATCAACCACCCGGGTGTCACCTCCGCCATCATCGGACCCCGCACGATGGAGCAGCTCGAATCCCAGCTGCCAGCGGCCACCGTGACATTGTCCGCTGAGATCCTGGACCGCATCGACGAACTGGTCGCCCCGGGCCGGACGTTGAATCCCGACGACAACAGCTACGGTGCAAATGAACTGGTCCCGGCGGCACGCCGCCGCTAAGAGCGCCCAGGCGCCAACTTTGTCAGCCCCGGCCGATGAACGGCATGCCGGCGGCCGTGATCACCACCGAGCCCACACTGGCCGACGGCGGCATGCCTGCCATCAGGAGCACGGCGCGCGCGGCGTCCTGCACCGGGAACGTGGGCTCCACCCTGCGGCTACCGTCAGCCTGCAGGGCACCGGAGTCCACGCCGATGGTGCCCATAATGTCCGTGGCTGTGTTGCCGATGTCGATCTGGCCGCAGGTGATGCCGAAATCCCTGCCGTCCAGCTCGATGCTCTTGGTAAGGCCCGTCATGGCGTGCTTGGTGACCGTATAGGCCACTGTCCGCGGCCGCGGCGAATGCGCTGAAATGGACCCGTTGTTGATGATGCGGCCGCCCTGGGGCTCCTGGGATTTCATGGCCCGGACGGCCGCAGCGGCGCACAGCATCGAGCCGGTGAGGTTCACCGCCACCACCGCATCCCAGTCGGCCACGCTGATTTCATCCACCGATGCGGCCGGGCCGAACACGCCGGCGTTGTTGAACAGGAGGTCAACCCTCCCCCACTTCCCGAGGGCAGCAGCGAAAAGGCGCTCGACGTCGTCGGGCACTGTCACGTCGCAGGGCACCGTGAGTGCCTGGCGGTGGCCGGCCGCGGACTCCAGCAGCGGAGCCTCACGGCGGCCAGCCAACACCACGCGGTACCCGTCGGCCAGCATGAGCCGCGCCACCGCCCTGCCAATCCCGGAACCTGCACCGGTCACGACGGCGACCGGTGCCGGCCGGTGTGGTTGTACGGGCCGGTGGGTTGCAGTCATGGGTCGCTCCTTGTGTTGATGGCCAGGCTAAGGGGCAGCGGGCACTTCCGCTGCCGTTATTGGCCAGCCTATGACCGTCTTGGGCCGCGGGGTGGCGTAGGTCCGGACCTTTGAGGTGCTCAGCCGCATGCGGACCAGCCCTTCGGCGATGGTCACCGCCGAGGCCACACCGTCCACCACGGGGACGCCGGCACGCTTCCGGATCTCCTTGTCCAGACCGGCCATGCCGCCGCACCCAAGGACAATGACTTCCGCCTTGTCCTCTCGGACAGCCAGCAGCGCCTGTTCGATGATGGCTTCGACGGCGCGCTCCGGATACTCCTCCAGTTCCAGGACGGCCATTCCGCTGGCCCGGACCGAGGCGCACCGGGCGTCGAGGCCGGCCAGCTTCAGCCGGTCCTCGATCAGCGGCACGGCACGATCCAGGGTTGTGATCACGGAGTACTTGTGGCCCAGGAACATCGCGGTGCTCGCGGCCGCCTCGGTGATATCCACCACCGGAACGTCCAGGAGCTCCTGGAGCCCTTCGCGGCCGTGCTCGCCGTAGCCGGCCTGGATGACGGCGTCGAACGGTTCCGGATAGTTGACCACGGCGTCCATCACGGCGATTGCCGCGAGGTAACTCTCAAAGTTTCCCTCGCAGGAATCTGCGCCGAAGCGGGGCGTGATTCCAATGATTTCCGTTCCGGGTGCCGCCACGCTGCGGGCCGAGGCGGCGATGGAGTCGGTCATGGACTGCGTGGTGTTGACGTTGGCCACAAGGATGCGCACGGCGCTTTCCCCTTTCGGGACAGGTTGGTTAGTTAGTGGGTGCTGACGATGGCGATGGGCTCGCCGTCGACGTCGTCGAACTGCTGCTTGCGGTCCGCAATCAGGTAGTACACCACTGCCGCGATGCCGGCTGCGAAGAACCAGGAGAACGGGGCGGCTCCCTCGAAGGCCGGAACAAAAGCGATCACGAGGGCGACGGTGGCAGACGGTATCAGTGCCATGATCGCTTTGGGGTTGAAGCCCTTCTTGTAGAAGTAGGCTCCCGTGGGCGACTCGATGTAGAGCTCCGGAACGTTGACCTTGCCGCGGCGAAGCAGCCAGTAGTCTGCCATGACCACGCCGAACAGCGGCCCCAGCAGCGCGCCCAGTCCGCCGAGGAAGTACACAATGACCAGGGGGTTGTTGTAGAGGTTCCAGGGAAGGATGATGAGGCCGATCGTACCGCTGACCCAGGCCGCCTTGCGGAAGTTCAGGTGCTTGGGGAACAAGTTCGTCAGTGCATAGACGGGGGCCACGAAGTTGGCCATCAGGTTCACGGCGATGGTCAGGATCAGCAGGGCCAGGCAGGCCAGGACAAGGAAGAGCGTGTTCGGGATGGTCTGGACAATGTCCGAGGGGCTCTCGATGATTTTGCCGCTGATTTTGAACTGGCCGCCTGCCATGACGACCACGATGGCACCGAAGACGAGCATGTTGATGGGGATGCCCCAGAAGTTTCCGCGGACCACGGCCTTCTTGGAGACCGCCGAGCGGGTGAAGTCGCAGAAGTTCAGGACGAAGGTTCCGTAGATGGAGACCCACAGTGCACCGCCGGCAAAGATGGTGCGCCACATGTCGGCGCCTTCGAGCGCATTATCCGATGCCCAGGCGATGGAGCCGCCGGCTTCCGCGAAGATCCAGATGGCGATGGCAGCCATGGTCACCAGGATGATGGGCCCGGCGAAGGCCTCGTACTTGCGGATCATTTCCATGCCGAAACTGACGATGACCAGCTGGACGATCCACAGTGCAACGAAGGCAATCCAGCCGAGTGTGGACAGGCCCATGATGGAGTTGCCATCCAGCTCCTTGAGGGAGGGGACCATGGCCACGAGCATTACGCGGAGGACCACCGAGGCCAGGTACGTCTGGATCCCGAACCAGGCGATGGCGACGGCGCCGCGGAGCAGGCTGGCGATCTGGGCACCGCGGATACCGAAGCTGATCCGGCTCATGACCGGGAACGGTACACCGGTCTTGACCCCCATGAAGCCGGAGAAGTTGAGCAGGGCAAAGAGCAGCACGGCTCCGATACCCAAGGCAAGGAGGATCTGCCAGCCTCCCAGCCCGAGGGCGAAAAGGCCGATGGCGAACGCATAGTTGCCGAGGCTGTGGACGTCGTTGGCCCAGAGCGTGAAGATGCTATAGCCGGTCCACCGGCGGCCTTCACGCTTGGTGGGGGCAAGGTCTACGTTGTACAGGGTGGGGCTGATGGCCAGGCCTGAGACGGCGGTGGCTGAATCACAAAGTGCGTCGACACCCATGGAGGGGTGGGCCGCTTTGCCCATGTCCGCTGGTGTCTCGGGTGCCGGGTCTAGGCCGGTCAACGGTGTTGTTTGCATCGTTATCTCACTTCTTGAAGATGTCTTCCATGTGTTCCGCTGTGGGATTTATGCCGGAAACTAACGGCAGGAGCGTCGTTGCTTTTTCCACAATGCGGAAAATGGGTATCGAGTAGTGAAATAACGGTATGACCTGGGTCACGCATCAGTCAAGGGGTCGCCGGAAGACGGCGAGTCACAAACGGTTACTACCGCAGCAACGCGGGGTCAGATGCGGCCCATTAAACCCCTCCCCACGGGCCGTATCTGACCCCGCGTTGGTTTTAGCGGGAGGGGACCAGCCCTGCCTCCTTCAAACCGAGGTAGATCTTGTCCCGCCCGATCGGCAACTCCGCAAACCGGACCCCCGTGGCGTTCCGGATGGCGTTGGCCAGTGCCGGCGCCACCGGATTGAAGGGGCTCTCGCTCATGGACTTCGCGCCGAGCGGGCCAACCTTGTCGTTGGTGGAAGCGAAGTAGACCTCGCTGCGCGGCACGTCCGCGAAGGACGGGATGTGGTACTGCCGCAGGATGTCCGTGGTGACCCGGCCGGCGTCGTCCACCCGGACCTCCTCATACAGCGCCACCCCCAGCGCCTGCGCGATTCCTCCTTCGATCTGGCCACGGCACTGCCGCGGATTCACCACCACGCCGGCGTCGGCTGCCTGCACACTCTGCAGGATCCGCAGCTCCCCCGTGCCGGTGTTGACCGCCACCCGGAAACCGTGGACGTTGAACGCGACCGACCTCGGGGTCCCGTCCCAGTTGCCCTCGACGGCGAGCTGCACGCCCTGGTGCCGCGCGGCGTCGTGGATGTCCGCGAGCAGAACCCGCCGCCCGGCGCAGTCCACGCCGCCGTCGTCGAGCACGCATTCGGTCTCCGGCACACCGGTCAACGCCGCCGCGACGGTGACGATCCGGGAAGCGAGCTCGGTAGCCGCCATCAAGGTGGCCTTCCCGGCCACCACGGTGCCGGCTGAACCGAACGCGCCGGTATCGTGCTCCACCAGGTCGGTATCGGACTGCCGCACGGCAACCTTCCCCGCCGTGGTGGCGAGCGCCGTCGCGGCCAGCTGTGCGTGCACCGTGGTGGTGCCGTTGCCGAATTCGGCGGTCCCGACGTCGGCCGCGAACGTGCCGTCGGCGAGCAGGCTCACGCGGGTGTGGGCGAAGTGGCCGCGGGGCGGGACGGTGTCGATCATGGACAGCGCGGACCCTTCCCCGGTCACCCAGTCCGGACCGAGGTCATCGAGCCCGGCGTCGCGGTAGCGCTGCTTGCCGCGGTCCAGGGCATCACGCACCAGGGAGATGCACTGGTCCAGGCCGTAGCTGCCGTAGTGGACGTCCTCCTCAGGCTCAGGGTTGGTGGAGAGCATGTCATCGCCTTCGCGCACCATGTTCCGGCGCCGGAATTCCAGGGGATCCATCCCGATGCCGACAGCCAGCTCATCGATGGCCGACTCGATTGCGAAGATCATCTGGCTGAGACCGTAGCCCCGGAACGCCCCGGCCGGCACGGTGTTGGTGTAGACGGCATGCGCGTCCACTTTCTTGTTGGCGCACTTGTACACGGCCAGCGATTCCCCGCAGCCATGGAACATCACGCCCGGGGCGTGGTTGCCGTACGCGCCGGTGTTGGTGACCACGTCCAGCTGCAGCGCGGTGAGGAGCCCGTCCTTGCTGGCGCCCGCCTTGAGTTTGATGGTGAAGGGGTGCCGCGTGGTGGTGGCAGTGAACTGCTCCGTGCGCGTGAACTCCACCTGCACGGGCCGGCGCAGCATGAGCGCGGCGAGGGCTACGAGGTCCTCTGTGAGCACTTCCTGCTTGCCGCCGAAGCCGCCGCCCACGCGGCCGGCCACCACGCGGATGCGGTCCTCCGGCAGGTCGAACACCCGGCCCAGCGTGCGCCGGACCAGGAACGGGACCTGGCTGGAAGTGCGGACCACGAGGCGGTCTTCCTCGTCGAGCCAGGCAATGGAGGAATGCGTTTCCAGGGCGACGTGCTGCACGCGCTGCGTCCGGTAGGTGTGCTCGTGGACGAAGTCGGCAGCGGCGAAACCGTCCGCCACGCTGCCCAGCTCCGAGTGCAGCTCGGCCACGACGTTCTGCCGCGGCCGCGAGATCCGGGCCTTTATCGCGTCCTTGTCCCCGTGCAGTGCCGGGGCGCCGGGGAGCATGGCGTCCTGCGGGCTGAAGACGGTGTCCAGCAGCTCGTAGTCCACCTGCAGGGCGCGGGCCCCGGCCTCGGCGGCACTCACGGATTCGGCCACGACCGCGGCCACACGCTGGCCAATAAACCGCACCACGTCATCGAGGACGCGAGTGTCGTCGGGATCGTCCGTGTAGAGCTCGTGCTGGGCGGTGGAGAAGTGCTGGGCCGGGGCGTCCTCGTGGGTGAAGACGGCGACGACGCCAGGCACCCGGAGTGCGGCCGTCCTGTCGATGGAGACAATCCGGGCATGAGCGTGGGGTGAGCGCAGCAGTTTCAGGTGGAGCAGGCCCTGGAGCTCTTCGGCCGGGACATCCAGGGTGTAGCGGGCGGTGCCGGTAACGACGGCGAGGCCGGCCGGGGCGGGCACGTTGTCGCCGAGCTGCCCGGTCCGGGACGCTGTGGTGCCGGCTGCGGAAGCCGGACGGGCGGCGCCACCTGCCGCGCCGCCGTCGTGCGTAAGGGTCCCGCATACTGCGTCCGCGATGGAACGGTAGCCGGTGCAGCGGCAGAGGTTACCCTTGAGGCTGCGGGGCAGGTTGGCTTTCTGTTCGTCGTCGAAGGTGGCTGCGGTCATCATCATGCCGGCGGTGCAGAAGCCGCACTGGAAGCCCTGTTCGGCCAGGAACTGCTCCTGCACGGGGTGCAGCGCACCGCCCTGGGCGAGGCCTTCGACGGTGATGACGGCCTTGCCGTCGGCGCGGACGGCCGGGTAGATGCAGCTGTGTACGGGGGTGCCGTCCACGTGGACGGTGCAGGCACCGCAGTCGCCGCCGTCGCAGCCTTTCTTGACCCCGAAATTGCCCTGTTCGCGCAGGAACGTGCGCAGGCACTGGCCGGGGCGGGGTGTGGCCGGGGTGGCGGTGCCGTTGATTTCGATTGCCATGCTCAGGCCTCCTTCTGCTGCTTGTTCTGTGCTGTGTCGGGTTGCGCGCTTGGCTGCGGCGACAAGGCGTGCGGCCGGCCGGCCCAGAAATCGCCTGACACGGTGAGCCGTTCCTCCAGCAGTTCCGCTCGGATCTCCTCGGCAAGCCGGAGGGTCATGTCCCGGCGCCATTCGGGCAGCCCGTGGATGTCGTTGTGGTACAGCTCCGCGGGAATGGCCTTCCCGACGGCGGCCGCCAGGGCCGCGGGGCCGGCCATCTTGGCAGCGGTGAACCGCAGCTGTACGGGGCGTTTGGTGGCGGCGGTTACGGTGATGACCAGGCCGCCGTCGGCGTCGCGCCGTCCTATCAGCAGGACTCCGGAACGGCCGAGGTTGCTGAGCGAGAGCCGCCGGAAGGCCACTTTCGCGGACAAGGCCGACGCCGGCAGGTGGATGTTGCGCAGGAGCTCGCCGGGTGCCAGGCTGTTTTGCCCGTCCCCGGTGATGAACGTGGCCACCGGGACCGTGCGGCTGCTGCCGCCGGGGCCGAGGATGGTGGCGGTGGCGTCCAGTCCTGCGCAGAGCGAGATCATGGGCCCGGCCGGGAGTGAGGTGCACAGGTTGCCGCCCACGGTGGACATGTTCCAGACCTTGAAGGATGCCACGAAGGAGTCGCAGCATGGACGGAACAAGTCCAGGCCCGGCCACTCCCTGCCGGCAACTTCGTCCGAACCCGGCAGGGCGTAGAGCTCCGCGACGGTGCATGTGGCGGCCAGTTCGATCCCGGCGTTGCTCACGGTCACGGCCGGCCAACCCGCTTCGCCAAGGTCCAGCAGCCGCTTCAGGACGGTACTCCCGTAGGAGAACAGGACCGTGCCGCCGGCCAGCCAGGCATCGCCGTCGCGCCATTCGGCGGGGTCCGTCGTGGGCACGACGGCCTCGATGGTGTTCATGTCCATGGGTTCTCCTGGCGGGGTTCGTGCGTGCGGGGTTCGTGCGTGCGGGGTTCGTGCGTGCGGGGTTCGTGCGTGCGGGGTTCTGATGTGGGGTGGATGGGGCCGCTGCCGTCCTTGAGCGAGGATGCCTTGAGCGGCGCCGGCGTGGTGCTGCCCCGTCCGGCCCGGCCACGGGACGCGAGGATCTCGGCCGTGATGGAAACAGCCACTTCTGCCGGGGTGACCGCGCCCAGATCCAGTCCGATGGGCGAATGGAGCCGCTCCAGCGCTTCCGCCGGCGTGCCGTCCGCGAGCAGCGCGTCGATGCGTTGGCGGTGGCTGCGCCGCGAACCCATGGCGCCCACATAGGCGAGGCCCAGGCCGAGCGCGGTTTCCAGCAGCGGGATGTCGAACTTGGGGTCGTGGGTCAGCACGCACACCACGGTGCGGCCGTCCACCCGGCCCGCGGCTGCTTCTGCCTCCAGATAGCGGTTCGGCCAGTCCGTGACCACCTGGTCGGCGGCGAGGAATCGGCCCTGGTTCGAAAAAGCCGGCCGGGCATCACACAAGGTGACGTCATAGCCCAGCAGTTTCCCGGCCGGGAGCAGCGCGGCGCCGAAGTCGTTGGCGCCGAAGATCAGCATGCGCGCGGCGGGGAGCCGGCTTTCCACGAACAGGGTGATGGGTTCGGGGTGGGTCTGGTCCCGGCTGTCGGAGCAGCCGCCGGGTGGTGCCACGCGGACCAAACCGGCGCGGCCGCCTTGGAGCAGCGGCTCGAGCTGGGCGGCTGCCGCGTAAACAGTGGCGGGATGGTCACCCACCAGCCGGGCAAGTTCCGGGGACTCCATGGCGCGGAACCGCACAGGATCCTGCACGACGACGGCTCCCCCGCCCGCGTCGAGCCGGCGGATCAGCGCCACGGCAGTGGTGGAGTGGCGGCCCGCCAGGCCGTTCAGCATGGCGAAGTCCATGGCCTCCAGCGAGGATCCGAGCGGCTGGATGTGGACCTCCAGCTCTCCTCCACAGGAGAGTCCGACGGCGAACGCGTCCTCGGCACTGTAGCCGAACGACTCAAGGCGGCTGCCGCCGTCGCGCATTACCGCAAGGGCGGCGTCCACTACGGCGCCCTCCACGCAGCCACCGGAGAGGCTGCCCAGGACGTCCCCGTGTTCCGACACAAGCATGGAGGTGCCGAGCGGCCGGGGCACGGAGCCCCCCGCGGCCACGATGGTGGCGACGGCGCAGCGCTGGCCGGAGACCGCAGGCCGCCAGCTTCCCAGTGAAGGTATTAGGTCCAGCATGGCAACACGTCCTTTACCACTGGGGTCCCGGACGGGAAGCCTGTCCGGAGCAGTGCTCGGTCTTGCCTCATAATCTCATTCCTTGCTGGTGTAGAGGGAAAGTCAGGTCAGTTGGTTTGAGAGGACCGGGGCGGGGCCTCTAATCCCGCCCCGGTCCGTGACGGAACAGCCGCACTCCACCGCCGCCCGCCGTCGTGGGTTCCGGTGCTGCGAACCACGGCGGCAGACGCCTACTCGATGCGGTGGGTGCGGCTGGACCGCCGTTTGAGGCGCCCGAATGGGCGGTAACGCCGGGGGCCTACACGCCCATCAGTGCGTTGATGGGTCCCCGGGCGAAGTAGATGATGAAGCCCGCGGTGACCACCCACATGAGCGGATGGACCTTCCTGCCCCTGCCGGACGCCGCGCTGATAACGGCGAAGGAAATGAATCCGACTCCGATGCCGTTGGCGATCGAGTACGTCAGCGGCATCGTGACGATGGTCAGGAAGGCCGGCAACGCGATCGAGAACTTGCTGAACTTGATCTCGCGGATCTGTGCCATCATCATGGCGCCCACCACCACCAGGGCGGCTGCCGCCACTTCGAGCGGCACCACCGAGGTCAGCGGCGTAAAGAACATCGAGCCCAGGAACAGCACTCCGGTCACCACGGAGGCCAGGCCGGTACGGGCACCTTCGCCGATGCCGGCCGCGGAATCGATGTAGACGGTGTTGGACGAGCCGGACGTTCCGCCGCCCACCACTGCGCCCATGCCCTCGACGATGAAGGCCGACTTCAGCCTGGGGAACGTACCGTCCTTGTGCGCCACTCCGGCGCTCTTGGCGAGCCCGGTCATGGTGCCCATGGCGTCGAAGAAGTTGGTGAACACCAGGGTGAACACCAGCATGGTTGCCGCGAGGCCGCCGATCCTTGAGAACGAGCCGAAGAGATCGAACTGGCCCACCAGGCTGAAGTCCGGGGCGGAGACCAGCTGGCCGGCGAGCACGGGCACGTTGAGGTGCCAGCCGCCGGGGTTGTCGGCGCTGCCGGGACCGATATGCATGGCGGCCTCGACGACGGCGGCGAGGGCTGTGGTGGCGACGATTCCGATCAGGAGGCCGCCCTGGATCTTGCGGGCCACGAGGATTCCCATGACCAACAGACCGACGATGAAGACGAGGGTGGGGATGGAGGTGATGGAGCCGTCGTTGCCGAGCTGGACCGGCGGGCCGCCTTTGGTGGGGCGGACGAAGCCGGAATCCACAAAGCCGATGAAGGCGATAAACAGGCCAATGCCGACGGTGATGGCAGCCTTGAGTTCCTTGGGGACTGCCTTGAAGATCGCCGTCCGGGCACCCGTGGCGCCGAAGAGGACGATCAGGACACCGTTGATGACCACCAGGCCCATGGCTTCGGGCCAGGTGACGTCCTGGATGACGGCCACTGCCAGGAACGAGTTGATGCCCAGGCCCGCTGCGAGCCCGAACGGCAGGTTGGCGACGAGGCCGAACACGATGGTCATAACGCCGGCGGTGAGCCCGGTAACGGCCCCCACCTGCGCTGCCGAGAGCCAGCCGCCGGCGACGTCCGTGGGGGCGTTCTCGGCCGAGAAACCGCCCAGGATCAGCGGGTTGAGGATCACGATGTAGGCCATCGTGAAGAACGTGACAATGCCGCCGCGGAATTCGCGCGCCAGCGTGGAGCCACGCTTGGTGATCTGGAAGAAACTATCCAGGAAGGATTTCGACGCCGGGGGCCGGGGTGCCGCCGTGTGCTCTGCGCCTTCGGGCGCAGCCTGCTTTTCAGCTGCGGTTCGCATTTCTGCGGGGTCCAGGATTGTCATGTCAGCCACCGGATCCTAGTAGTCAATCCTGGAATCGAGCGTGTTCCAGGTGTTGAACGGTTCCAGGATGGCGGGAGCCTGGGGGTCGCCCAGTTCCAGCTTGGCGACCGGCATCAGTGCATCCCGGTCCTCGTTCTCGAAGTACTCGTAGAAGACCGCGTCGTCGAAGCCCACGGAGGCTGCGTCGTGCCGGTCGGCGGCGAAGACCACGTTGCCGATCCGGGCCCAGAGGGCCGAGGCCAGGCACATGGGGCAGGGCTCGCAGCTCGTGTAGAGGGTGGCTCCGCTGAGATCGAAGGTGCCGAGCTCGCGGCAGGCATTGCGGATGGCGGTGACCTCGGCGTGGGCCGTGGGGTCGTTTGTGGCGGTGACCCGGTTGACGCCTTCGAAGGCGCGGCCATCCGCGGTGACAATGACGGCGCCGAACGGGCCACCGCTGTCCAGGACGTTGGCTGTTGCCAGATTTATGGATGCGGCCAGGAAATGTTCGGCCGTGACGGTTGTGCTCATTTTGCGACTTCCTTAGTGGCAAGGAAGCCCAGTAACCCTGAGACGGGGACGCGCCAGTGATACGGCTACCAGGCTTCAGCATGTGCTTTTGAAGGTTCGCCTGGTAGATAGCTTCCCGGAGTCCGGGTGCCCGCCTTTGGCAAGATCGAGATTAGCACCGGATGTGTGAGCAGCGCCATAGTTTTCTGGAAACTTAATTTCGTGATGTGAAATTACCTAGCAACGCGGGGTCACATACGGCCTATCCAGAGGCGCGGAATGGGCCGTATGTGACCCCACGTGGCATTGACTTCCGTCGCGGCAGCACCCTAGGCTGGCGCCACCTGGATCAGCAGACAGGGCCTAACTGAGCTGGAACGCATTTGTTGCCGACCAGACAAGGAGCCATCCATGGCCCACCCGCATATCCCGTCCAGGCTCTGGATCAGGACCCCGCTCGCCGCTTTCACCGCCAACGGGCTCGACGCCGGCGGCGGCATCGTGGTCAGCGGCGGCATCATCGCCGAGCTGGTTCCGGCCGGCGGGCAGCCGTCCGCACCCTGCGACTCGACATTTGACGCCTCCGCGCATGTCCTGATGCCGGGCCTGATCAACACGCACCACCACTTCTACCAAACCCTCACGCGCGCCTGGGGTCCGGTGGCCAACGCCCCGCTGTTCCCCTGGCTGCAGAACCTCTACCCGGTCTGGGCGCGCCTGACTCCGGACAGCCTGGAACTCGCGGTGAAAGTGGCCCTGGCCGAGCTGCTGCTCTCCGGCTGCACCACGGCAGCCGACCACCACTACTTGTTCCCCGCGGGACTCGAGGACGCGATCGACGTGGAGGTCGGCGTCGTACGCGAACTCGGCATGCGGGCCACCCTTACGCGCGGCTCCATGACCTTGGGAACGGACGACGGCGGCCTGCCTCCGCAGTCCACGGTGCAGCGGCCGGAGATCGTTCTGGCGGACAGCGAACGCCTCATCTCCCAGTACCACGAGCGTGGCGACGGCGCCGTCATCCAGATTGCGCTGGCACCGTGCTCGCCGTTCTCGGTGACCAAGGAAATTATGGCCGAGAGCGCCCTGATGGCCGAGCGGCTTGACGTCCGGCTGCACACGCACCTCGCTGAGACCATCGACGAGGAAGACTTCTGCCTCTCGATGTTCGGCCTGCGCACCGTGGACTATCTTGAGAGCGTCGGCTGGCTGGGCAACCGCACCTGGCTGGGCCACGGTATCCACTTCAACGACGACGAGATCGCCCGGCTGGGAGCCGCCGGCACCGCCGTTGCACACTGCCCGACGTCGAACATGCGGCTCGCGTCAGGCACCGCACGCGTGCTGGAACTCGAGGCAGCCGGGGTCCCGGTGGGGCTGGGAGTGGACGGATCGGCGTCGAACGATGCTTCCAACATGATCCTGGAAGCTCGGCAAGCGCTGTACCTGCAGCGGCTGCGCTACGGAGCGGATGTGCCGGTGGAGCGCGCTCTTGGCTGGGCGACACGGGGCTCGGCAGCCGTGCTGGGGCGTTCCGATATTGGTCAACTGGCGCCGGGGATGCAGGCCGACCTGGCACTCTTCCGCCTCGACGACCTGCGGTTCTCCGGCAGCCACGACCCGGTGGCGGCGCTGTTGCTGTGCGGCGCGGACCGCGCGGACCGCGTCATGGTGGGCGGGAAGTGGCGTGTGGTGGACGGGCAGATCCCGGGGCTGGACATCGCGGGGCTCATTGCGGAGCACTCGGCCGCGGCGCGGAAGCTTGTGGCGGGGTAGCTCTTCGCTGGCCGTTTCGACGGTTCCCTGCGCACACGACGTCCAGCGGCGTCGGGCGTTCAGGGAACCGTCAGAACGGGCCTATGCACGAGCTCTGGCTGCCACCTCCGATCGTTGCTAGCGTGGCGGCATGAGCCCGTCGAAGACCCCGGCCGAGATCCTCGACATTGGCGGCACCGAGGTGAGCATCTCGAGTCCGGACAAGGTGGTTTTCCCCGAGCCCGGGCTGACTAAGCTCGACCTGGTCCGCTATTACCTCGCCGTCGCGGATGGTGCGCTGCGCGGTGCGGGTGGCCGGCCCATGGTGCTCAAGCGCTTCCCGAAGGGCATCGACGCTGAGCCGTTTTTCCAGAAGCGCGTGCCCGAAAACCACCCCGACTTCATCGACACAACGACGCTGCACTACGCGTCGGGGACGTCGGCTGAGGAGGCCGTCATCCGGGATGCTGCGGGCCTGGCGTGGGTGGTGAATCTTGGCTGCCTGGACCTTAACCCGCATCCCGTGCGCGCCGAGGACCTTGAGCACCCGGACGAGCTCCGGGTGGACCTCGATCCGATGCCGGGGGTCAGCTGGTCCCAGATCGTTGATGTCGCGCATGTCGCGCGGGAGGTGCTCGACGACGTGGGGCTGGTGGGGTGGCCGAAGACGAGCGGGTCGCGTGGACTCCACATCCTGGTGCGGATCGCGCCGCAGTGGTCGTTCCGCGAGGTGCGGCTCGCCGCCGAGACCCTCGCCCGCGAGGTCGAAAACCGCGCTCCCGGCCTCGCTACCGCGCGGTGGTGGAAGGAAGAGCGCGGCGAAAGTGTGTTCGTCGACTTCAACCAGAACGCAAAGGACCGCACCGTGGCATCGGCGTACTCGATCCGACCGTTGCCCGATGCCCGGGTTTCGACGCCGCTCACCTGGGATGAGGTCCGCTCCATCCGGCCGGAACAGTTCACGGTGCGGACGGTGCCCGGGCGCTTCGCCAGCGTGGGCGACCCGCACGCCGGGATCGATGACGCGGTGGGCACACTCGACGGGCTCCTCGCGCTGGCGGCCGAGCTCGGCCCCGCGGAGAAAGCGCCGCGCAGCGGCGACGGCTCCGGCCGCCGGCAGTCGCTGATGCCGCTCATCGAGGTTGCCCGCACCAGGACCAAGCCCGAGGCCCTCGCGGCACTCGATGAGTGGAAGTCCCGGCATGCGGACCTCGTCCCGGCCCTGCACCCCGCCGATGTGCTCGTCGACGGAATGCGCGGATCAAGCTCGCTCTGGTACCGGGTGCGGGTGAACCTGCAGCACGTCCCCGAACCGGAGCGTCCGCCACAGGAGGAGCTCATCGCCGACTACGACCCGTGGGCCGGCAAGCAGTGGCCGGGGCGCCCGGGGCCGTCGGAGTCCTGATCCTGGCGACGCGCAAACGGCCCCGCGACGCGCAAAAGGCCTGGCGACACCCGAATTTGGGTGTCGCCAGGCCGTTTGCGTGTCCTCAACGAAGATGCGTGTCGTCAGCCCCGTCGGGAACGCTGGCTGCCGAAGCCCGGCAGGCCCTGGACCCAGCGCGAGAAGCGGCCCGGAACATGCTCCCGGTCCGCGGGCAGATAGAAGTCCGGATCCGTTCCGCCTCCGAGGGGAAGGTAGAACTCCTGGACGGCGGGTGCCGCCGTGTGTTCCGGTGCGACCGGCGTTGTGTCCTGCTGGTACATCTGATCCTCCTCCGAGGTGGGTTGATGATACTTTGATGATTCCGCAAAGTGGAAAAGAACTTTTGCTATGTGAAATAGCCTAAACTGCCGGATCTCGGTACGTCAATGGTCCGGGCGACCCTCGGTCACAAACTGATTTTTCAGATTGTGATGTACACCACCCCGAAGCTGGGCTATTCTGGTACCCAACTCGTGGCGCAAGTCACGTAACCTGGGAGCAGCAGGCAGGGTCGTAATGAGCTGACATCAATTGATGTCGGCTCATTTTTTGTTGGGCCGACGGTACTAGAAACGCGCGGGAAATGCGCGCTTAATTTCTATGTGGAACCTTGGTCCCACATACCTGAAGTTGGGAATCTGACCATGAGCAGCAACATCATCCTCGGCCACAACCAGTACGGAAAGGCCGAAGTCCGCGTCGTCAAAGTCACCCGCGACACCGACCGCCACCAGATCGAAGACCTGAACGTCACCTCGCAGCTGCGCGGCGATTTCGAGGCTGCGCACCTCCAGGGCGACAACGCCCACGTCGTCGCCACGGACACCCAGAAGAACACCATCTACGCCTTCGCCAGGGCGGGCGTTGGCTCCCCCGAAGCCTTCCTTCTTCGCCTCAGCGAGCACTTCACGTCAGGCTTCGACTGGGTTACGGGCGGCCGCTGGGAAGCCGAGTCCTACACCTGGGACCGCATCCAGTCGCACGGCTCCGAACACGACCACAGCTTTGTCCGGAACGGGCAGGAAGTCCGTACCGCCGTTGTGGTCCGGGACGGCAACACCACGCACCTGATCTCCGGGCTCAAGGACCTGACCGTCCTGAAGACCACCCAGTCCGGCTTTGTCGGCTACCCGCGAGATAAGTACACCACCCTGCCCGAGACCACGGACCGCATCCTGGCCACGGATGTTTCCGCCCGCTGGCGCTACAGCACGGGCCTGGACCACACGGCCACGGACTTCAACAAGAGCTACGAGGACATCAAGGCCCTCCTGCTCGAGGGCTTCACGGAGAACTACTCCCACGCCCTGCAGCAGACCCTGTTCGACATGGGCAAGAAGGTCCTGGAAGCACACGGCGAAGTGGACGAGATCAAGTTCTCGATGCCCAACAAGCACCACTTCCTGGTTGACCTCAGCCCGTTCGGGCTCGACAACCCCAACGAGGTCTTCTTCGCCGCGGACCGCCCCTACGGCCTGATCGAGGCCACGGTCCAGCGCGAAAACTCAGGCACGGCCCCCGCCGCCTGGAACGGCATCGCCGGCTTCTGCTGATCTGCCACCGGGTCTCGACGGGCTCGACCACCGGACCAAACCCGGTGGTTGGGCCCGTCTACGGTGATTGAGCTTGTCGAAATCAACCGGCCCCAAAGCCCCAAATTGTTAGCCAGACATTGTTAGCCAGACGAAGGCGTCTGCCATGAACCAAGAAAGTCTGCCATGAACAGCAAGAAGAAGTCCCGGCCCGCGTCGACTAGTTCCGCGGCCCGCCCCGAGGACAAGCGCCTCTCGATCGGAAGCACGTTCGCGTACGGTTTCCAACACGTTTTGACCATGTATGGCGGCATCATCGCCCCGCCGCTCATCATCGGAGCCGCGGCCGGTATGTCCGCCACGGACATCGGCCTGCTCATCGCGGCCTGCCTGTTCGTCGGCGGCCTCGCCACCATCCTGCAGACCGTGGGCATCCCGTTCTTTGGATCTCAACTGCCCCTGGTACAGGGCGTCTCGTTCGCCGGCGTCTCCACCATGGTGGCGATCGTGCAGGGCGGCGGCGGCATCCAGGCCGTCTTCGGCTCGGTGATTGTGGCGTCCCTGATCGGCCTGGCCATCACGCCGCTCTTCTCCAGAATCATCAAGTTCTTCCCGCCCGTGGTCACCGGCACCGTCATCACCACGATCGGCCTGACGCTGATGCCGGTCGCCGCCAACTGGGCCATGGGCGGCAACGCCAAGGCCGAGAACTATGGGAGCGTGGCCAACATCGGCCTCGCCGCGGCCACCATGGGCATCGTCCTGCTGCTGAGCAAGGTGGGTAATGCCGCCATCTCCCGGCTGTCCATCCTGCTGGCCATGGTGATCGGCACCGTGATCGCGCTGTTCACGGGCATGGCGGATTTCTCCAAAGTGGGCCAGGGCGACGTAGTTGCCTTCCCTACGCCGTTCGCCTTTGGCCTGCCGACCTTTGAGATTGCGGCGATCATTTCGATGCTGATTGTCATCCTGGTGACGCTCACCGAGACCTCGGCGGACATCATCGCCGTCGGCGAGATCGTGGACACCAAGGTGGACTCCCGCCGCATCGGCGACGGCCTGCGGGCGGACATGCTCTCAAGCGCCATCTCGCCCCTGTTCAACTCCTTCACCCAGAGCGCCTTCGCCCAGAACGTTGGCCTCGTGGCCATCACGGGCATCAAGAGCCGCTTCGTCGTGAGCGCCGGCGGGCTCATCCTGGTGATCCTGGGCCTGCTGCCCATCCTCGGCCGTGTGGTCGCAGCGGTTCCGACCCCCGTCCTGGGCGGCGCCGGCGTCGTACTCTTTGGAACGGTGGCCGCCAGCGGCATCCGCACGCTCGCAAAGGTGGAGTACAAAAACAACATGAACCTGGTCATCGTGGCCGCCTCCATCGGCTTTGGCATGATCCCGATTGCGGCCCCGAAGTTCTACGACCAGTTCCCGTCCTGGTTCTCCACGATCTTCCACTCGGGCATCAGCTCGGCCGCCGTCATGGCCATCCTGCTGAACCTGCTCTTCAACCACCTCAAGGCCGGCAACTCGGAGAACCAGTCAGTGTTTGTGGCCGGCACCGCCCGGGTGGTCACCGAAGCCGACTTGAAGATCCTGGCCGACGGCGACCGTTACGAGGGCGGCAAGCTCATCGACGCCGAGGGCAAGGAAGTCCCGCTCAAGACGTCCGCGGAGCACTAACCCCAATGCCGTTCGGTTAGTCGTCTGGGTCGGGTGTCAAGATTCTCGTGGTGAGTGTCGCGGGGTAGGTTCGGTGGTCGATGGCACGGCCTTTGGCCCGGTATTTCGAGATCGCGCGTTTGATCACGCGGGGCCGGGTGCGTGTGCGGCGGTCGGGCATGAGATCGGCCCGTAGCGC
>NZ_JBTNDK010000034.1:0-32129 GCF_054511035.1 Pseudarthrobacter sp. MDT1-22
CGGCACGGACCTTCTCCACCTCAATTGCCGCCAGCTGCCGGCCCCTCCGCTTGCCGCCCGGGCCCGTGCGCGTCCACAACTGCCTCGGCCCATGCCCGGGATGTACCGGCAGGGCACACGCACAATTGGGCTTCCCGCACCGCCGGTAGTTCTCACTGACACTGCCCCGGCGGAAATCACCAGTCGCGGCCAGCTGCCCATAGAGCCCGGCACGCTCCGCCTCCAGCTCTTCCAAGGATCGGTTCACCATTGCCACTCCTCATCTGGTTGTTATATTCACAACNCCGTCACGGACTCAAAAGCGATCACCTATATTCCTGACGCACACCCTCCCGCGTGTTGCCCAGGCGTAGCACCCGCTCCTGCGCGAGCATGGCCGAACGTTTGGCCTTATCGGCTGCCCGGGCCGCCTGCTTGGCCTCGGCGGCCGCCGTGCCCAGGTTTTTCCTGGCGCTGTCCAGCTGCTCCTCCGCGGCTTTGAGCCGGTCGCGGAGCTCACGTGTTTCGCGGGTCAGGCCCGCGACTTCGGCCTCCGTGCCCGCCAGCTGACTTTGCCGGTCCGCGGCCAGCCGGGCGGACTCCTCTTCGGCTGCCATGGCCTCGCCCAAGGCAGCGTTGGCTTTCTCCAGCGCCGAGGGGGACGCCGGCCGCGGAGTCTCCCGGACAGCCTTGAGGCGCGGCTGGTCCGCGGGTTTGCGGGTGCCAGGTTCCGCCATCGTCCGTTCTTCCTCTTCTTCTTCCGGCACAGTGGCCGGTGGCTGTTTGGGACGGCCCTGCGTGGTGGCGCGTGGCGCCGGCACTGCCCCAGGCACCGCTACGGCCCCATCGAGATCAACCGTGTCCACGCCGTCGGCGGACAGCGCCTGGACCAGCAGTCCGCTTTGGACGGCGGCAGTGGCACCTTCGTCGGCGGTCATCGCCTGCAGGGTGCGCTCGACGTCGGCGGCGATGGTGGCGCTGATGCTGCGCCCCTGGCGTTCAGCAACAGCGCGGGCGGTCTCGACGGCGGTCGCCAGCAGGGTGCGGCGCTCCCGCGCCAGTTCCCGGAGGGCGGCGGCGTCGAGGGATGTCTGGGCCGACCGCATCCGTTGGCCGAGCTCGGAAAGCTGCGCGAGCGCTCCTGGCTCATGGATGGCCAGCATGTTGACCGCCCAGGCCGCCGCTGACGGTTTTGGCAACGCCTTGACGGCAGCCGGGAGATCCTTCCCGGAACCGGCGGCTGCCTTGGCTGCGGCGGTCCGGGCAGCCACAAACTCCTCGAAAGGCAGGGCATACAGTTCGAACGCGATAGCCGTCAGCGCCTTGTCATCCATGCTCGCCATCATAGGGGGCGGGCTCCAGAGCCGAAGGGTATGTGTGCCGCCTAGACTGGCCGCATGAGAAGAGTGTGGGGGCTCCTTGGCCGGCCGGCCGTTCTGATGTTGGCAGTCTGCATCCCGGTTGCCGGCTGCTCGAACGTCTGTCCGGCCATTGGGTGGGTCAACTCCATCACGGTTGAACTGGCGGGGGACGTCTCGCGTGTGGATACCGTGCAGCTGTGCGCCGATGGCGCTTGTTCGGAGTTGCGACCGGAGCCTGGGACGGCAGCACCGCGCATTGTCGTGACAACACCGCTGGATGCCAGGGCTCCGCACACCCCGGAAGCCCAGCCCACCATGGCCCCGTTCTACGCTGAAAGGATCGACGCCGATACCTGGCGGTTCACCGTCAGCATGAGCTCCCCTGACCACGTGACCGCTAAAGCGCTGTCTGCCACGGGCGAGGTCCTCGCCGAGAAGGAAGCCGACCTGGACTGGAAGCGGGTGGGCGGCTCGGCCCAGTGCGGCGGTCCCGTGGAAGCTTCGCCGGTTGAACTCACGGTCAGGCCGCGGCTCTAGTCTCCGTTCAGATCGAAGTCCAGGTCCAGGTCCTCCGGAGACACGAGCGTCCGCCACGTCGACTTCACCCGTGCGGTGGGTAGTTCTGCGGCGATGGGCATCCGGTCAACGGCCACGAGCTGGTCCAGATCCAGGCCGGTGACGGCGGCGATATCGCGGACGGGGACCTGAAAGGTCCGGAACGGGCCCAGGGGCGGGGCATCGTCCACGGCGCCCGGGCGGGGCACATCGGGCAGGTCGGCCAGCTGTGGTGTCTGGTCCACGATGTAGCCGGTGGCCGCAAGCTCTCCGTCCTGGAGGAATGCGGCGACCTTGAAGAACAGCAGCGGAATGTCCACGCCGCGGTACACCGGGTCATTGTCCCCGAAAATGGGTCCGGTGAACACGATCAGCCGCCGGCCGTGGTCGGCGGCATGCTCCAGCAGGTAGGACTCCAACCCGAGCCACAGGTCCAGGCTCTGGTTGAACTTCGCAGCCTGGGGCACGGCGTTCGTGTAGTGGAACGTGTCCTCATTCGCTTGGGCGGCCTCCTGCCGGGTATCACCCCAGACGGCTGAGGCGCGCCGGACCAGGTGTCCCCTATCAAGGTCGTTCCGGGCGTAGAGCTGCTCACCGGTCTGCTGGTCCTCGGCCAACCTTGGATCCAGCTGCCATTGGATCCCGGATCGGTCCAGATCCATCAGCTTCTCCCCGTCGATGCCGAGGGCCGTGACGGCGGCCAGGCGCTTGTCCAGCCGCATGAGCACCGAGAAATGGGTGTAGGGCAGCAGGATCGTTTTCGTGTCGGCCAGAATCGGTACAGGAACCTGTACACCCAGGAAGGCGACGTCGTACCCCGACCGGTTCGACAGATCACGTGCAGCAGCAGAACCCGGTACCAGCAATAGTTCGTCCATGGCCGGACATTAGCAGTGGAAGATGACGGCGGGATGAATTTCGGTGGACCACAGGGAAACTGCCGTCGGCGGCCCAGCTCAATGCGGCGGGCTGTCGAAGGGCTTAACCAGCGAAAAACCCCGTATCATCGTCGAAATCAACGACAATACGGGGTTTGTCCCGAGCTTCCTATCAGAATCGAACTGATGACCTTTTCATTACGAGTGAAACGCTCTACCGACTGAGCTAAGGAAGCACCGCACAATTCGCCCGGCGTAACCGGGCGGTTCATGCAAGAGTCAACTGTAATAGAGTCCCTGCGCCCGGGTCAAAATGGGGGCCCGAAACACCTCAGCAGAAGTCCTCAGCAGACGGTGTTGTCGGCGGGAACCGTTCCGTCCACAAGGTACTTGTCCACGGCGTCTTCGAGGCAGCTGTTGGCCCGGCCGTAGGCGGTGTGGCCCTCTCCCTGCCAGGTCAGCAGGGAGGCGTTGCCCAGCTGTTTGCGCAGGGATGCGGCCCACTCCACGGGCGTGGCAGGGTCGCCGGTGGTTCCGACAACCACGATCGGGGCTTCGCCGGTGTATTCCACCGGGGCGGGGGTCCGCAGGTTCTTGTACGGCCAGTCCACGCAGTTGGTGCCGCCGTAGGCGAAGAAGTAGCCCAGGGTGGGGGAGGCCTGCATAAGCCGTTGCTGTTCCGCGCGCATGGCGGCAGTGTCGGACACCATGGGGTAGTCCAGGCAGTTGATGGCGCCGAAGGCGAAGGTGGAGTTGGACGTGTACTTCCCGTCGGCGCCGCGGTCAGCGCCGAGGTCCGCCAGACGGAGCATCAGGCTGGCGTCACCGTTCAGTGCAGCTTCGAGGGCCTGGGTCAGGGCGGGCCAGCTCTGGTCGTTGTACAGCGGAGTGATGAGGCCGCTGACGAACATCGTGGCGTTCACCAGGCGGCCGTCCTTAGCCTGCCAGGGGGTGTTCTGGACGGCGGTGATGAGGTCGCGGATCTGCTGGACCCCGCTGTCCACGTTCCCGCTGAGCGGGCACGAGGATTCCTGCTGGCAGCTGGCCACGTAGGCCCTGATGGCTTTTTCGAACGCCACGGCCTGGCCGCTGGTCAGCTCCTCGTTGCTGATGGACGGATCCAGGGCGCCATCCAGGACCATACGGCCCACGTTGTCCGGGAACAGCGAGGCGTAGGTTGAACCAAGGAACGTGCCGTAGGAGTACCCGAGGTAATTGAGCTTCGAGTCATTGACCACGGCGCGCAGGATGTCCAAGTCCTTGGCCGCGCTGACCGTGTCGACGTGGCCCAGTACCGGACCCGTCTTGGCGGCGCACTGCGCGGCGATGGCCTTGTTGTCGGCCAACGCGGCGGCAAGCCCGGCGTCGGTCTCCAACGCGTAGACCTTTGCCCGGGACGCGTCCCGTTCGGCGTCCGTCAGGCACGTAACAGGGGCGGAGCGTTTGACGCCGCGCGGATCAAAGCCCACCAGGTCATAGTTGGCCCGGACAGACTGCGAGAAGTGCGTTCCGGCCGCATCCTTGACGAAGTCGTAGCCGGACCCGCCCGGACCGCCCGGGTTGACCAGCAGGCTGCCGGTTTTCTTGCCCGTGCTGGGAGCCCTCAGCGCAGCTATCTGGATCGTGTCGCCGTCCGGCTTCGCGTAGTCCATCGGCACGGTGACCTTGGCGCACTGGAAGCCGTTTTCGCAGGGCTCCCACACAACCTCCTGGGCGTAGAAGGTGTCCAAGCCGGCGGGCGCGGACGCCACGATAGCAGGGTCTGCCTTCGCCGTAGCCGGGGCCGCGTCCGGGGTGTCCCCGCCAAAGAGGCCGCACGAGGCCAGCGTCAGGGCCAGGATCAGGGCGCCGGCAGCCCGCAGCCCAATCACCAGGGATCGGGAGCGTGCGGGCAGGGGGCGTGCAGTCATCGAGCGGTCTCCTAGCTCCTAGTAGTTGCTAGATCAGGCTGGCTGCCATGGACTCAATGGTCAACAGCGGTGCAACGTTGGTGGTGGTGATGCGTTGGCGGGCTTTGTTGATGGCGTCCAGGCGGGCGAGGGTGGTCTCCGGCGCAGACCGGGCGGCGAATTCCTCCAGCTCACCCCTGAGCTCAACGTTTACCAGCTCCACGGCGTTCCCGAGCTGGATGATCAGCACATCCCGGTAGAACGACAGGAGGTCCGTCAGCGTCCGGTCCAGCGAGTCCGTGATGGATCGCTTGGCCCGTCGTTTCTGGTCGTCTTCAAGCTGTCTGACCTGGCTGCGCATGGTCGGCGGGAGCGTCCCTGACTCCGAGGCACCCAGGGTGGCCAGCAGCGCAGCCTTCTCGGCGGCGTCGCGCTCTTCATTGGAACTGTTGGCTTCGGCGGTGGCGATCTTCACCAGCTTGTCCGCCATCATCACCGCTGCGGTCACGCCGCGCAGACCCAGGGGGAACCTCACCGTTTCCAACCGGCGTTCCCTCGCCTCGGGGTCCCGCGCCAGCCGGCGGGCGATCCCCACATGGCTTTGCGCCGCGCGGGCAGCGCGGTCGGCGAGTGCCGGGTCCACGCCGTCGCGCTTGACGAGCAAAGCGGCGACGTCGGCGGCCGGCGGCAGCCGCAGGGCCACGGCCCTGCAGCGCGAACGGATGGTCACCAGGACGTCTGCGGGCGACGGTGCGCACAGCATCCAGATGGTCCGCGGCGTGGGCTCCTCGATGGCCTTCAACAGCACATTGGTGGTCCGCTCGGCCATGCGGTCGGCGTCTTCCACCACAATGATCCGCCAGCGCCCGGACGACGGCCGGTTGCCCGCCTTGGATACCAGGTCGCGGGCTTCATCGATGGTGATGGTGACCTTCTCGGTCCGGACGTACGTCACGTCCGAATGGGTCTCGCCGAGGATGGTCAGGCAGGCTGGACACTCCCCGCAGCCGCGCCTGGCCACGTCGTCCTGATCGCAGTTGAGGGCGGCCGCGAAGGCCTTCGCGGCGTTGGAACGCCCGGATCCGGGCGGGCCCGTGAACAGCCAGGCATGGGTCAGTCCTTCGCCCCGCGAGGCAAGGCGGAGCTGTTCGACGACGGCGGGCTGGCCCTGAAGGTCGTCCCAGACAGTCATGCGGCGCCCCGGCCTGCAGACGCGAGCAAGGCATCAACGCGAGTGAGGATCCGCGCGGCCAGTTCGTTGACGGGCAGATCCGCCGGCAGGACCAGATACGTATCCGGCCGGCTGGAGGCCAGTTCGAGGAACGCCCCGCGGATTGTTGAATGGAACTCATCGGCCTCTGACTCAAGGCGGTCTTCGGCGGCATCGCCGGCTGTGCGGCGGCGGCGGCCGTCAGCTGGGTCCACGTCCAGCAACACCGTGAGGTCGGGCTGCAGCCCGGACGTCGCCCATTCGTTGAGGGTACGCACGGCGTCGGCACCCAGATCGCGTCCGGCCCCCTGGTACGCCACGGACGAATCAATGTAGCGGTCCGTCAGGACAACCTCGCCGCGTTCCAGTGCCGGGCGGATCACCTGGCTGGCATGGGCCGCGCGGGAGGCAGCAAAGATGAGTGCCTCGGTGTGGGCGTCGATGTGGCCATGGCCGTGGTCCAGGACCAGGGAACGCAGTTTTTCGCCAATGGGCGTCCCGCCGGGTTCGCGGGTCCGCAGGACCGTCAGGCCACGTGTTTCCAGAGCCTCGGCAAGACGGGCCGCCTGGGTGGACTTGCCGGCGCCGTCGCCGCCCTCGAAGGCGATGAAAAGTCCAGGGCTGTTGGTGGTCACTGGTCTAGACTACCGACTTCGGGAGCCGCCGCACGTCCAAGTACGCTTTCTCCATGAGTCTCTCGGAACAGTATGCTGCGTCCCTGTCGGCCGAAACCGTGGTGGTTGCCGCCGGCCGGCCGGCGCGTAAGCGGGACGAGCCCGTCAACCCGCCCATCGTGCTGTCCTCGACGTACTTCGGCACGGGAGCTCTGGGCGACGGGGACCGGGGCTACGGGCGCTATTCCAACCCCACCTGGGATCCCTTTGAGGAGGCCCTGGGCCTGCTTGAAGGATCTGAACTGCCCGGCCTGCTCTACGCGTCCGGACTCGCGGCCGTCAGCTCGGCACTGTCCCTGCTGCCCGCCGGCGGCGTCCTGGTGATGCCGTCGCACAGCTATGCGGGTTCGCTCGTGATGGCCACGGAGTTGGCGCAGAAGGGCTTCCTGGAACTGCGGACTGTGGACATCACGGACACTGACGCAGTCAAAGCACAGATCGCGCCGCAGGGGCCGGACGCGAAAGCGGCCAGGATGCTGTGGCTTGAGAGCCCCACCAACCCGATGCTGGGCATCGCCGATATCCGCGAGCTCACCGCGGCGGCCCACCGGGTGGGCGCCATTGTGGTGACGGACAATACGTTCTCCACGCCGTTGGTCCAGCAGCCACTGAGCTTGGGTTCCGACGTCGTTCTTCACTCGGTGACCAAATACCTGGCCGGACATTCCGACGTCGTCCTCGGCGCCTTGGTGACGTCCAACCCGGACATCCGGGCAGCGCTGCTGCACCACCGCATCATTCATGGCGGTATTGCCGGGCCGTTCGAGGCATGGCTGGCGCTGCGCGGGCTCCGGACCCTTGCGCTGCGTGTGGAACGGTCGCAAGCTTCTGCAGCGGTCCTGGCGGAACGCCTGAGCACACACCCCCTGATCGATAGCATCCGGTTCCCCGGCCTCCCCACGGATCCCGGCCATGAACGGGCCAAGACCCAGATGTCGGGCTTCGGTTCGATTGTGTGCGTGCAGATCGCGCCGGTTGCCGGCCTGAGCGGAGCAGACGACGCGGACAAACTGGTCCGCGCGCTGCAGCTGTGGCTGCCAGCCACCTCCCTGGGCGGGGTGGAATCGCTGATCGAACGGCGCCGCCGGCACGCCGCTGAGCCTCTGAGTGTCCCGGACAACCTGGTGCGGCTGAGCGTCGGCATTGAAAATATTGAGGACCTCTGGGCCGATTTGAAGCAGGCGCTCGACTCGCTGGGCCGCTAGGCTTGGACGGTGGACGGTGAACTGATGATTCGGCCTGTAGAGCTGGCAGTGTTTTTTATCCTTGCCCTGGTGGCATTCGGACTTGAAGTGTGGGCTCTGCTGGACTGCGTCAGGCACAAGTCCGCCGCCTTTGAAGCGACCGGAAAACGAACCAAGACCTTCTGGCTGGCACTGACCGGCGGCGCCACCCTGATCGGCGCCATCTCGCTCTTCAGCAGCGGCGGAATCTTCGGCACGCTTGGCCTCTTTGGGCTCGCCGCCGTGGTGGCAGCGTCCATTTACCTCGCAGACGTCCGGCCAGCGGTCAAGGACGCGGGCCGCGGCGGTAGCCGTAATACGGGGCCCTACGGCGGCTGGTGACCACCACTAGACCGACGGCGCCACAGCGTCCCAGGCCACCGTTAGTTCGCCCAGGCGCCACCGCGACGGGCCGTCCTGAACCGGCCACCCGCCGTCGGACAGTGCCCTGCACATGGCGTGCCAGCGCTGCCTGCTGCCGAATGACGCCAGCGGCGCCGACTCCAGCCAAGCCCGGTCCATGGCCTGCATCAGCCGGTGGACAGGCTCTCCCGGAACGTTGCGGTGGATCAGCGCCTTCGGCAGCCGCTCGGCAATTTCCGATGGCAGGTCAAAGCTGCCGAACCGCACGGACATGCTCAGTGACAACGGCCGCTCGGCGTCGAGGGCAACCCACGTCACCCGCCGCCCGATTTCATCGCAGGTACCGTCGATAAAGAGCCCGCCGGGGGCGAGCCGGCCCTGGACCAGCCGCCAGATCCCCGCCACATCGGCCTCTTCGTACTGCCGCAGGACGTTGAAGGCGCGGACCAGCACGGGGTGCCCGGGCAGCGGCAATTCGAAACCGCCCACCTGAAAGCTCAGCCCCGGCCGCTCGAGCGCCTTGGCGATCCGGACGCGCTCCGGCTCGATTTCGATTCCGCACACGCGGACATCCGGCCGCACTGCGCGGAGACGTTCAAAGAGTTCGACGGCGGTGGCCGGCGTTGCGCCGTAGCCCAGGTCAACCACGAGGGGGTCTTCGGCAGCGCGCAGGCGCCAGGCCTGGGGGCCGGTGAGCCAGCGGTCCACCCGCCGCATCCGGTTGGGATTGGTGGTGCCCCGTGTGACGTTTCCGACCGGCCTGCCGCTCCGGCCATGGGGAGCGCTCACGCGTTCAGCTTTTTGCACCACTGCCCAACCCTATCCTTGTAACGCAGGGCCCTTGTAACGCAAGGCGGGCGGCGCCGTGCCTCGGCTAGGATAAAAATCATGACTTACAAGCTGATTCTGCTGCGCCACGGCCACAGCGAATGGAACGCCAAGAACCTGTTCACCGGCTGGGTGGACGTTGACCTCAACGACCAGGGCCGCGAGGAAGCAGCACGCGGCGGCGAGCTCCTGGTTGAGAACGATCTTCTCCCGGATGTCCTCTACACCTCGCTCCTGAAGCGGGCCATCAACACGGCCAACATTTCCCTGGACAAGGCCGACCGCGGCTGGATCCCCGTCAAGCGGGACTGGCGCCTGAACGAACGCCACTACGGTGCCCTGCAGGGCAAGGACAAGGCACAGACCCTGGCCGAATACGGTGAGGAGCAGTTCATGGAGTGGCGCCGGTCCTACGACACCCCGCCGCCGCCCCTGGCCGACGACTCCGAGTTCTCCCAGGCCCGCGACCCCCGTTACGCGGACCTCGGCGACGCACTGCCTCGCACCGAGTGCCTCAAGGATGTCCTGGTCCGCCTGCTTCCCTATTGGGAGTCGGACATCAAGGAAGACCTCAAAACCGGCAAGACCGTCCTGGTCACCGCCCACGGCAACTCGCTGCGCGCCCTGGTCAAGCACCTGGACGGCATCAGCGACGACGCCATCGCCAGCCTGAACATCCCCACGGGCATCCCGCTGGTCTACGACCTGGACGAGGACTTCCAGCCGATCAAGCCGGGCGGCACCTACCTGGACCCGGACGCCGCTGCGGAAGCCATCCTGGCAGTGGCGAACCAGGGCAAGAAATAAAGCAGTAGTTAACGTTCGACGGCGGGCCGGTCACCTGAGGTGACCGGCCCGCCGTCGTATGTAGTTTAGGGAGCGGCTAGAAGCCCTGCCCCTGCCATTCGCCGGTGACGAGGTAGGTGACCTTGCGGGCCACGGACACGCCGTGGTCAGCGAACCGTTCGAAGTAGCGGCTGGCCAGGGCCACGTCAACGGTGGTGGCGGGGGACTCGGCCCAGTCTGGGGCGGCGATCGCCTTGAACACGCTCAGGTGGAGATCGTCGATGGTGTTGTTGGCCTTGTGGATGTCGCGGGCCACTTCGAGGTCCCGGGATTCCAGCAGGACAATAAGTTTGTCGGCGATGAGTTGGTCCTGCTCGGCCATTTTGTTGAACGTTTCCGTCATGGATGCAGGGATCACGGTGGACGGGAAACGCAGCCGGGCCAGCTGGGCAATGTGGCGGGCCAGGTCCCCCATCCGCTCCAGGGAAGCGCTCATGCGCAGGGAGCCCACGATCATCCGCAGATCGCTGGCCACCGGCCCCTGCAGGGCGAGGATGTCGATAGCGCGCTCATCCAGGCTGGTCTGCAAAAAGTCGATACGGGCGTCCGCGGCGATGACGTCCTCGGCCAGATCAACGTCGGCAACCCGGAAGGACGTCGAGGCCTTCGCCAATGCCTCGCTGACCAACCGCGAAATCTCCACCAGCTGCTCACCCACCTGGGTCAGCTCTTCCTGAAAAACCTTACGCACGTGGGCGTCCTTTCTTTGGAACTCCGCCCCTCGGGTGGCAGACGGAACTCATGTCGCCATTCGGCACTCCAACATATAACTTTGTCAGCGTGCGGTAAACGATTAGTCGGTTGTAGATGAACGTTAGCTGAACCGTCCCCGTAATGGGCCATGACGCACCGTCTCGACAGGAACCACGGCCTAAGCTGGAGTTGTGGATCCTATGCTCATCGGTGTCATCGCCGGCCTGGTCGGCCTGTCGCTCGGCACCTTTGGCGTGCTCGCCTTCAGGATCAGTGAAAAGCAGCGAAAGCTTGTTGACGTCGACGTGGAGGAACTCGCTTTGCCGGCCGGCGCCGCGGAAGTGCTGGCCGTCGTCGGACGGGCTTTTGTGGTGGTTGACGCGGTGGACGGCGTGGTGCGCGCCAGCCCGGCAGCCTATGCATACGGACTGGTGCGCGGCCACACGGTGGTCCACAAAGAACTTCTGGACATGACGGCCGGTGTGCGGCGCGACGGCGTGATCCTGGAAAAACGGCTGGAGCTGCAGCGGGGTCCGCTGGGCCACGGCACCATCATCGTGCAGGTCCGGGCGGCCATGCTCGGCGAGGAATATATCGTGCTTCTGGCCGACGACCGCACCGAAATTACCCGCACGGAAGAGATCCGCAACGACTTCGTGGCCAACGTGTCCCACGAGCTGAAGACCCCGGTGGGCGCAATTTCCCTGCTGGCCGAGGCACTGGAGTCCTCGGCCGACGACGAACAAGCAGTCCGCCGGTTCGCCAAGCGCATGCACAAGGAGTCAAGCCGGCTGGCCGCCCTGGTCCAGGACATCATCGAGCTGTCCCGCCTCCAAGGTGCCAGCGTGTCCCAAGAGGGCAAGGCCGTGGACATCAACGCGGTCATCACTGAAGCGGTGGACCGTTCCCAGCTCCCCGCTGAAAGCAAGAACATCCGGATCGTGGTGGGGGAGCGGGTTAAGGCCACCGTCTTTGGTGACCGGGACCTGCTGGTTACCGCTCTGCGTAACCTGATCGACAACGCCATCCGCTACTCCCCGGAGAACACCAGGGTGGGCGTGGGCGTCCGGTCAAAGGACGGGCTGATCGCAGTGTCGGTCACGGATCAGGGCGAGGGGCTGACCCCGGAGGACCAGGAGCGCGTGTTTGAGCGCTTCTACCGGGTGGATGCGGCGCGTTCGCGCCACACTGGCGGAACGGGCCTGGGCCTTAGCATCGTCAAACACGTTGCCTCCAACCACGGCGGTGAAGTGACATTGTGGTCACGGCCCGGCCAGGGTTCCACTTTCACCCTGCGGCTGCCTGAGATGGAAAGCCAGGACGCACCGGATACCTCAGGTGTCAAAGAACCAGCCGTACCCGTGCGCAGAAAAGAACGCGGTGTACATGAGCAAGGAGCTAGCGCTTGAGCAGGATTTTGATTGTCGAAGACGAAGAATCGTTCAGTGATCCGTTGTCCTATCTACTGGGCAAGGAGGGGTTCGAGGTAGAAGTGGTGGACAACGGCCTCGACGCCATCACCGAATTCGACCGGAACGGGGCGGACCTGGTGCTGCTGGACCTGCAGCTCCCCGGCCTGTCGGGCACCGAGGTCTGCCGCCAGCTGCGGCAGCGCTCCAGCGTTCCGGTCATCATGCTGACGGCCAAGGACTCCGAGATTGACAAGGTGGTTGGCCTGGAGCTGGGCGCTGACGACTACGTCACCAAGCCCTACTCCTCCCGCGAGCTGGTGGCCCGCGTCCGGGCCGTACTCCGCCGGCAAGGTGAACCTGAGGAACTGATCTCGGCCACAGTCCAGGCCGGCCCTGTCCGGATGGACATCGAACGGCATGTGGTCAGCGTGGATGGCCAGCAGGTCCTCTTGCCGCTGAAGGAGTTCGAGCTGCTGGAAATGCTGTTGCGCAACTCCGGCCGCGTACTCACCCGCGGCCAGCTGATCGACCGGGTCTGGGGTTCGGACTACGTGGGGGACACCAAAACCCTGGACGTGCATGTCAAGCGGCTGCGCGGCAAGATCGAGCCCGACCCGTCCATACCGCGTTTCCTGGTAACCGTCCGCGGCCTGGGCTACAAGTTCGAGCCGTAGGCCTCTCCGCCGTATGGCACGCCGGGCATCAGGCGCACCAGACTTCAAGTGCACAAAAGGAGGGGCTCCCCGCGGGGGGAGCCCCTCCTTTTGTGCTTTGCTGCTGCTTAGTGGGCCGCACCAGTGCCGGTGGCCGACGGCGACGGGCTGGGTGTGGCGGATCCGGTCGGTTCGCTGCCGGCCGGCAGGTACTCCTTGTACTCCGCGAGGGAACCATCCAGGACAGGCACGCGGACAGTCTTGCTCACGTTGGTGCCGTCTTCGGTGATCTTCACATCGACGAGTGAGCCGGCGATGCCGCCGCTGGTGCTGAGGATGGCTTCATCCGTGGAGTCGTTGAGCAGGGTGTAGGAGTTGGCTTTCACCGGCACCTGCGTCTGTGAACCCTCGGCCCCGTTGACCGTGAGCTTGACGTCCTGTGAAGAGGAGTTGTAAACGGCGCCGAGCAGGCGGCCGGGCTTGTCTGCGCCGGCGGAGACAACCAGCATGTTTCGCAGCTGCAGCGGACCCAGGTCGGCGCGGATACCGTCCGACGCCGCGTACTGGTGAGAAGTCTGCTGGGGGTTGATGTAGCCACAGCCGGTCATCGTCGCCAGGGCGAGGGCCAGGGAACCTGCCGCCAGTGCCAGTTTGCCGCCCTGGGCCCGGTTCATCGCAGTGAAACGCACGTCACGTACTCCTCGAGAGTCTTGAAACATTATTCAGCCATAGCCTAGCGGCAAACCGGGCCAAACGAGGATTCCGCACGGTCATATTGCCCTTGGCAGCAGGCCACACATGCACTATTATCTGCATTCGTCAAGGGGGTGAAGGGGGTCTATTCTGCCCATTTTCCGCGTATTTCCGGGGTTCCGGGGCCGGTTCGAGGCCAGTCATATGCCTGAATCGTGATAAACTGGTCTGCGGGAAAGGGGAATGTCCACATGGTATTTGAGGTCGGCGAGACAGTAGTTTACCCTCACCACGGTGCTGCAAAAATTGAAGAAATCAAGATGCGCACTGTCAAGGGCGAAGAGAAAATGTATCTCAAGCTCAAGGTGGCTCAGGGTGATCTGACCATTGAAGTTCCAGCAGAGAACGTTGACCTTGTTGGGGTCCGTGACGTAGTGGGCAAGGAAGGTCTGGAGCACGTATTTGATGTTCTCCGGGCTGAGTTCACTGAAGAACCCACCAACTGGTCGCGCAGATACAAGGCAAATCTGGAGAAGCTTGCTTCCGGTGACGTCATCAAGGTAGCAGAGGTTGTTCGCGACCTCTGGCGCCGTGATCACGATCGGGGCCTTTCCGCAGGTGAGAAGCGCATGCTGGCCAAGGCCCGTCAGATTCTGATTTCAGAACTTGCACTGGCTGAAAAGACTGATGAAGAGAAGGCTGCAAGCGTTCTCGACGAGGTCCTGGCTTCCTAAGAATTGAGCCCCGGGGGTACGCAAGTGCCTCCGGGGTTTCTTTTTGCCCTTTTTCGGTCCAGCCCTCAGCGGCAGGCGCGTCGCGCGGCTGGGATTAGGCACGCCGGGCAGGCGGGCACGTAGGCTGGACCGCATGAACAACGGACTTCCCCGCCCCGTCACCGCCGTCGTCATTGTGGCCGCAGGTTCCGGTGAGCGGCTGGGTTACGGCATGCCCAAGGCGCGCGTGCCGCTGGGGAGTGACGCCATACTTACGCATGCCCTCCGGGGCGTCGCTGCCGCCGACGTCGCACGGCAGATCTGTGTTGCCCTGCCGCCCGGCGATACGGTCATGCAGGAATTGTGCGCGGCCTTCGCCGAGGAACTCCGGGCGGGGCACGATGCCAACCAGGAGAACCCGCTTCCCGTGCTGACAACGGTCGACGGCGGTGCCACCCGTGCCGCTTCCGTCCGGTCGGCGTTGGCGGCCTTGCTGGACGGCACCGAAGCTGTGCTGGTCCACGACGCCGCCAGGGCGCTGACGCCCGAGTATGTCTTCCACCGTGTCGTCGATTCCCTGGCTGCCGGCGCCGTTGCAGTGATTCCTGCCGTACCGGTGGTGGATACGGTGAAGATGGTTACCCCCACGACCGGTGACGACAGCAGCATCGCTCCGGAACTCGTGACCGGGACCGCGCCGCGGGAGGAGCTCCGTTCGGTCCAGACGCCCCAAGGGTTCCGCCTGTCCACACTGATCCAGGCCCATCAGGCAGCGGCGGACTTTGACGAGAAACAGGCTGCCGCGGTCACCGACGACGCCATGCTGGTGGAACTCCTGGGAGTTCCCGTGCACGCCGTCCATGGCTCCACACAGTCATTGAAAATCACCACGCCGCTGGACCTGATCATTGCCGAGGGGCTGCTGGAAGGCCCGCTGGGCATCCGCTGGGTGGAGGGTTAGGCATGAGTGAAGCCAAGATGATCCTGCCGCGCACGGGTATCGGTCTGGATGTCCATGCGTACGCGTCCCCTGACCTTCCCCGTCCGCTCTGGCTGGGCGGGCTGTTCTGGGAAGGCGAGCGTGGACTGGCCGGGCATTCGGACGGGGACCCGGTGGCCCACGCCGCCGCTGACGCCCTGTTCTCGGCCGCCGGCATCGGGGACCTCGGCACGCATTTCGGCACCGACCGTCCGGAGTTCGCTGGAGCCTCCGGCGTCACGCTCCTGACCGAGGCGGCGAGGATTGTCCGTGCGGCTGGCTTTGAGATCGGCAACGTGGCAGTGCAGTTCGTGGCTACGCGGCCCAAATTCGGCCCGCGGCGGGAAGAGTCCCAACGCGTGCTGAGCGAGGCGGCAGGGGCGCCGGTCAGTGTCACGGCCACCACCAGCGACGGACTCGGTTTCACCGGCAGGGGCGAGGGGATTTCCGCCGTCGCCACCGCTTTGGTCTATCCGGTGATTCAACCCAGCGCTGTTCAGGCCGGATAACGCGCGGGGGCCGGCACACAGGCCTTTTCCGCTAATCTGGAGCGGTGACTCTCCGCTTCTATGACACCGCGTCCGCCGAAGTCCGTGACTTCGTTCCCCTCGTCCCCGGAAAAGCGAGCCTGTACTACTGCGGAGCAACCGTGCAGGGCATGCCGCACGTAGGCCACATCCGCTCGGCGATCGCCTTTGACCAGCTCACCCGCTGGCTCGAGTACCGGGGGCTGCGGGTCACCGCGGTCCGCAACGTCACGGACATCGACGACAAGATCCTCGCCAAGTCTGCCGAATCGTTCAGCCCGGACTTCGAAGCCGGACCGGACGCTGTCCGCGCGGAGGAATGGTGGGCCCTGGCCTACCGCTACGAGCAGGCGTTCCTGCAGGCCTACGACACGCTCGGCGTTTCCCGGCCCACTTATGAGCCACGGGCAACCGGCCATATCCCCGAAATGCATGAGCTGATCCAGCAGCTGATCGACCGGGGCCACGCCTACCCGGCGCCGGACGATTCCGGCGACGTCTACTTCGACGTGCGGTCCTGGGACAAGTACGGGTCACTGACGCGCCAGAACATTGACGACATGCAGGGCGCCCCGGACGCGGATCCCCGCGGCAAGAAGGACCCCCGCGACTTTGCGCTGTGGAAGGGCTCCAAAGAAGGAGAGCCGACGACGGCGAGCTGGGCCTCGCCCTGGGGCGCCGGACGTCCGGGCTGGCACCTGGAATGCTCCGCCATGGTCACCAAGTACCTCGGCACCGAATTTGATATCCATGGCGGCGGACTGGACCTGCGCTTCCCGCACCACGAAAACGAAATGGCGCAGTCCCAGGCCGCAGGGCACGGGTTCGCCAACTTCTGGATGCACAACGGCATGGTCACGTACCAGGGCGAGAAAATGTCCAAGTCCATCGGCAACACCATAAGCCCTTCGGAGATGCTGGACATCGCGTCGCCGCGGGTGGTCCGCTACTACCTCGGGCAGGCCCACTACCGCTCAGTGCTGGACTACCGCCCCACATCGCTCGACGAGGCCGCGGCCGCCGTCGAACGCATTGACGGCTTCATCAGCCGCGCCGTTCGGGCCCTCGCTGCCGGTGGGAACTACACCTTCGCCACCTATGGCAAGGTTCCCGAGGCGTTCGAGAACGCCATGGATGACGATCTCAACGTGCCGCAGGCCCTCGCCGTGGTCCACGAAACAGTCCGTGCCGGCAACACTGCCTTGACGGAGGGGAAGCTGGAGGACGCACAGCAGGCGCTGCACAGCGTGCATGACATGCTGCGGGTCCTGGGCCTGAATGCGGTGGCGTCCGGCCCGGCGTCGGACACCCGGGAATCGGCCGCCCTCGACGTCCTGGTGGAAGCCCAGCTTGCTGCCCGCACCCAGGCCCGGGCCGCCAAGGACTGGGCTGCCTCTGACGCCATCCGCGACACGCTGAAGGCGGCCGGCGTCGTCGTCGAAGATGGCCCAAACGGCGCTACCTGGAGCCTGCAACGGGACTGAACGGGCGATTTTACTTGATTCAGTAGACTGGTAAGCAGACTCAGTCAAACAATCAAGGGTGGAAAATCATGGCCAACAACGGTCGCCGGTCGGTCAAAGCAAAGAAGGGGCCAACCATCGGAACCGGTGGTCATGGCCGTAAGGCCCTGGAAGGCAAGGGTCCCACGCCCAAGGCGGAGGACCGCCCGTACCACAAGGCGCACAAGAGCAAGCAGCTTGCCGAACGTTCGGCCGCCAAGCGCGGCACGGGTGCCCGCAGCGCCGGCGCCTCCCGCACGGGTCCCAAGGGCCGCGCCACCGAGGAAGTCGTCACCGGCCGTAACTCCGTGGTGGAAGCCCTCCGCGCCGGGATCCCCGCGAAGGCCCTGCACATCGCCATCCGGATTGAAATGGATGACCGGGTCAAGGAGTCGCTGAAGATCGCCGCCGAACGCGGAATCCCGCTGCTCGAGACCGGCAAGCCCGAACTTGACCGCATGACGGATGACGCCATCCACCAGGGCCTGGTCCTGCAGATCCCGCCGTACGAGTACCAGGACGCTTATGACCTGGCCGAGGAAACCGTGGACCGCTGGAAGAAGGGCCACGTATCCAACGCCCCGCTGTTCGTTGCCCTGGACGGCATCACGGACCCCCGCAACCTTGGTGCCATCATCCGCTCCGTCTCGGCCTTCAGCGGCCACGGCGTCGTCGTCCCGGAACGCCGCTCCGTGGGCGTCACAGCCTCGGCCTGGAAGACCAGCGCCGGCGCTGCCGTGCGTGTTCCGGTGGCACGCGCCGCGAACCTGAACAGTGCCCTGAAGCAGTTCAAGAACATGGGCATCTTTGTCCTGGGGCTCGACGGCGACGGCGACGTTTCGTTGCCTGACCTCACCCTGGCCGCCGAGCCCGTCTGCATTGTGGTCGGTTCCGAGGGCAAGGGCCTGAGCCGCCTGGTCCGCGAAAACTGCGACCAGATCGTCTCCATCCCGATTAACTCCGCCATGGAATCGCTCAACGCCTCCATGGCCGTTGGCATCTCCCTGTACGAAATCTCGAGGCAGCGCGCCGTCAAGTAGTCCTCGGTGCGGGAGGCGGCACGGCAGCGGGGTCGCCGCCGCGACCGCTTTGCCGTCGCTTAGACACCTCCCGTTGCCTCATTCGGCCGCGGGCGGCCTTCTTCGGCTCTGGTCGGCGATGCGCTCCCTGGCAAAACGGCCGCAACGGCTGTATCGTCGTCCTGCCAAACGCTCTCTCACCTTTGGTGGGTTTAACAGAAACGCTCTCCCACCGGTCAACTTGAACTGGTGAGAGAGCGTTTCTGTTTAAGGCGCGAAAACTGCGAGTGCGTTGGACTGCGGTGGGTCCGGGTGACGTCATAAAAGCGCCGGTGCAGCTCAACAGCCGTTGGCCGCTACCATGGACGTGATGGTCATGCCGCTTTTCGATACCGCTTCCACCAGGGATGCCTCTTCGGCATATCCGCTAGGTGTCAGCGTCCCGCGCCCGGGATCGGGAGCGGATTACGGCGTGCAGTCCAGCGCCAACGTCGCCGTGTACGCCCCGGCCGTGGAGAACCTTGAGATTGCCTACAAGGCCCCGGGCAGCGAGTGGCATCTGCAGACCCTGCCCAATGTCACGCACGGCGTGCACCATGGAATTGTTGAGGATTTCCCGTACGGATCGCTGTACGGTTTCCGTGCCACGTCCAAGGCGGACCCGTTGCCGCTGGCGGTCCCCATCGTGGACCTGGACGACGACGGCGGGCAGCCTCTTTTGCTCGATCCTTACGGCCGGGCGGTGGACCAGCGGGAGGGTTTCCTGACGAGCGTCCGGATGGCCGGCGATTTTGACTGGGGCACCGACGAACGTCCCCGGACGCAGTGGCGGAACACCATCATCTACGAGGCTCATGTCCGCGGCCAGAGCATGCTGCATCCCGATGTCCCCGAGGAGCTGCGTGGCACCTACGCCGGAATGGCTCATCCGGCCATCATCGAGCATTTCAAGAGCCTGGGCATTACCGCTGTCCAGCTGCTCCCGGTGCACTTCCACCTCGATGAGCTGCACCTGCAGAACCTCGGCCTGACCAACTACTGGGGCTACAACACGGCCGCGTTTTTCGCACCGCAGGCAGCCTATGCGACGCAGGCGGCGCGGGATGCCGGACCGCACGCCGTCCAGGACGAGTTCAAGGGAATGGTCAAGCTGCTCCACGCGGCAGGGCTGGAAGTGATTCTCGACGTCGTCTACAACCACACTGCCGAGGGCGGCCCGGACGGCCAGGCCATTAGCTTCCGCGGACTCGGTGAGGACACGTACTACAGAACGGATGGCCACGGGAAGTACATCGACACTACGGGCTGCGGCAACAGCCTGAATTTCGGCCAGCCCAGGGTGGTCCAGTTGGTGCTGGATTCCCTCCGGTATTGGGTGGACGAATTCCACATCGACGGCTTCCGTTTCGACCTGGCCGTGACGCTCTGCCGGAACGCGGACAACGAGTTTGATCCCCGCCACCCGTTCCTGGTGGCTGTGGCCGCCGATCCCGTGTTGTCTGACGTAAAACTGATCGCCGAGCCCTGGGACGTCGGCTATGGCGGCTGGCAGACGGGACGGTTCCCGGGCGGCTGGGTTGACTGGAACGACCACTTCAGGGACGGCGTCCGCTCCTTCTGGCTTGCCGACCGGGCGGCCATCGAAGCCGGCGGGCAGGGCGGGTCCGTGGCGCGGCTGGCTGATGCCCTGTCCGGGTCTGCCGGGCTCTTTGAAGCGTCGGGCCGTTCCAGGCTGGCGTCGGTCAACCTCATCACGGCACACGACGGCTTCACGCTCAACGACCTTGTGTCCTACGACCGAAAACACAACGAGGCGAACGGCGAGCAGAACCGGGACGGGCACGGGGACAACCGCAGCTACAACCACGGTTTCGAAGGCCGGAGCGAGGACGAGAGCATCCTGGCGCAGCGGTCGCAGTCCCGACGGAACCTCATGGCGTCCCTGTTGATTTCGCTCGGTGTGCCCATGATCACCGCCGGCGACGAGCTGGCACGCACGCAGCAGGGAAACAACAACGCCTATTGCCAGGACAACCCACTGGCATGGCTCGACTGGACGCGTACGCCGGAATCCGCAGAGATGCTCCGCAGCACAAAGCGCTACGTCCGGCTGCGCAAGGAGTTCCTGGCAAGCCAACCCCATGATTTTCCCTCTCGGGATGAGCAGTCCTATATCTACTGGTTTGATCACGCCGGACAACCCATGTCCATGGATCAGTGGAATGATCCCCGGCACCGGGTCATGCAGCTCCTGCTTGGCTCGGACGACGGCACGCTGGCGGGCCTCGTAGTGGTCAACGGCAGCGGCTCCGACGTGAACATCACCCTTCCGGAACTCAAGAACGACGACGGAACGCCCCGCAGGATGTTCGAACTCCGGCTGACAACGTCGCCGCTTCACGAGCTTCGACAGGGCAGCCGCGTGGCGTCCGGCGAGACGGACAGCATCGAGGCGAACTCGATTAACATCTACCGCACGTAACTGCGGAGGGGACCAAAATTGCGCAACCGCTCCATTGCCCTGCTGCTGACCGGGCTGCTGGCCATAGCGGCGTTCGCTTTCGGCGGCCCCGGGCTCCTTGAGACTCTAACGGGAAGTACGACGCCGGCAGCCAGTTCCAGCGCGGCCCCGGTCCCGGGCGCTCCCGTCCAGGGTCCTGCGGAGGTTCCGGCCCCGGCGGTAGTCCCCGCCAACCCGTCCGGGTTGCCCGCGATCAAGGAATCCCAGCTGCCGGCCGAAGCGCGGACTACCCTCGCTGCCATCCGTGCCGGCGGCCCCTACGGCTACAGCCAGGACAACAAGACGTTCGGCAACTTCGAGCGCATTCTCCCGCGGCAGGGCTCAGGCTATTACCGCGAGTACACCGTGCCCACCCCGGGTGAATCCGACCGGGGAGCCCGCCGCATCGTCACCGGCGCCGAGGGCGAAAAATACTACACGCAGGACCACTACGACTCGTTCAAATTCATCGCAGAAGGCGGCTGAACACCCTCATGAAAATTTACTCCGCCGACACCTGGACCATCGAAGAACTTCAGGAACAGGTTGCCGACGACGGCCGCCGCAGCCTGGTGGTCCCCGCCGCCGACAGCAAGAAGGCTGTCCTGGAAACCTTCGGCGGAGTGCTCGCCTTTCCTGAACATTATGGCGTGAACATGGACGCCCTGAACGACTCCCTGCACGATTTCGCGGACAGCATCGGCGAGAACGGTAGCGCGCCGGTCACAATCCTTTGGCAGGTGGCCGCGGCGTTCCGGGGGGACAGGTCCTTCGGGATCATCTGCGAGGTCCTCCAGGATGCCGAAAGCTACGCCGGCCGTGACCTCGCGGTCACGGCCGTCCTCCTGTAACTAACGTCGACAACCGCCGCGCAGTTGCCACAAAACGAACGCCGGATATCTGGAAACGGATCAGGCGTTGACGATCAGCCCCAGCTCCGCCTTGGAAGCCAATGCCTCGTGCCGTGGCAGGACGCGGACGGTGTAGCCAAAGGGACCGGAGCGGTCGATGACCAGCGAGCCGCTGAACAGGTGGCGCCCCTCGCCCAGGTCCTCTTTCGAGTTCAACTCCATCAGGGTGACGTCCGCCAGGGTGTCGCTTTCCTCGGCACGGCCATAAGCCACCTCCACGGACACGTCCTCCGGTGAGAGGGTGTGCAGCGCGATGTAGGCGTTCACCTGCAGGGTGTCCCCGATCTGCGGGTCCTCGGAAACGCCCACGGAGTCCACATGTTCGACGTGCAGCAGAGGCCACGCCGAACGTACCTTGGCAGTCCATGCCGCCAGCACACGGGCCTGGGCGTAGGAGTTGGCAACGGCCCTGCGTCCGGCCTCGGCGGCGGGCCGGTAGAGCACGTTGACGTAGTCGTGCAGCATGCGCTCCGCGGAAACGGCCGGTCCCAGATGGGACAACGTGTGCTTGATCATTGACACCCAGTGCGTCGGGACTTTCTCGGTGCCCGTGGTGGACGGTCCGGCAGCACCGGCGCTGTCAGACACCGTGTTCCCGTAGAAGCGTGGCGCCACCTGGGTTTCCAGGAGTTCATACAGTGCCGCGGCCTCGATGTCGTCCCGCTCTTCGGGGGACGCGTCATTGTTGGCGGTGGGGATCGCCCAGCCGTTCTCGCCGTCGTACATTTCATCCCACCAGCCGTCCATCACAGAAAGGTTCAGCGAACCGTTGATGGCGGCCTTCATGCCCGACGTACCGCAGGCCTCCAGGGGGCGGAGCGGGTTGTTGAGCCACACGTCGCAGCCCGGGAACAGCGTCCTGGCCATTGCGATGTCGTAGTTCGGCAGGAAGGCGATGCGGTGGCGGACCTCGGGGTCGTCCGTGAAGCGGACCAGGTCCTGGATCATCTTCTTCCCGGCATCATCTGCCGGGTGGGACTTGCCGGCGATCACCAGTTGGATCGGGTGTTCCGGATGCAGCAGCAGCGCCTTGAGCCGGTCCGGCTCGCGAAGCATCAGCGTCAGGCGCTTGTAGGTGGGGACGCGCCGGGCGAAGCCGATGGTCAGCACGTCGGGGTCCAGAACGTTGTCGGTCCAGCCCAGCTCGGCGTCGGCGGCGCCGCGCTTCTTCCACGCAGCCCGGAGCCGGCGGCGTACGTCCTCCACCAACGCTGTGCGCATTTCACGGCGCAGCGCCCAGACGTCGGCATCGCTGACGTTGTAGGCAAGGTCCCAGCGGCCCAGGGCTTCGGCCTCGGTGCCGAACTGTTCCCTCGCGAGCTGGGAGATGCGCCCGTCGACCCACGTGGGCACGTGCACGCCGTTGGTGACGGACGTGATGGGCACCTCGGAGTGGTCGAACCCGGGCCACAGGGCCGAGAACATCCCGCGGGATACCTCGCCGTGGAGCTTGGCGACGCCGTTGGCCCGCTGTGCCAGCCGGAGTCCCATCACCGCCATGTTGAAGACTGACGGGTTGCCGTCGGCGTAGTTTTCCCGGCCCAGTTCCAGGATCCGGTCCACGGGTACCGCGGGCGCAAGCCCGGCCTGGAAGAAGTGGTGGATCTGGGAAATCTCGAAACGGTCGATGCCGGCGGGAACGGGAGTGTGGGTGGTGAAGACCGTGGACGCCCGGCCGGCGGCGAGGGCTTCGTCGAAGCTGAGGGCGGCGTCGCCGGCCATCAGTTCCTGGATGCGCTCAATCCCCAGGAAGCCGGCATGGCCCTCGTTGGTGTGGAACACCTCGGGCGCGGCGGTTCCGGTGAGCTGCTGGTACGCGCGCAGCGCCTTGACTCCGCCCATGCCCAGCAGGAGCTCCTGCTGCAGCCGGTGGTCTCCGCCGCCGCCGTAGAGGCGGTCGGTGATGCCGCGCGCGGCGTCGTCGTTGCCGGGAACGTTGGAGTCCAGCAGCAAGAGGGGAACGCGTCCGACGTCGGCACGCCAGATGTGTGCCAGCAGCCGGCGCCCGTTGGGGAGCGGGAGTGAGATCTGCAAAGGCCGGCCGTTGCCGTCGGCGGACGGTTCACGAAGCAGAGTGAGGGGGAGGCCGTCAGGGTCGAGTACCGGGTACGTTTCCTGCTGCCAGGCGTCGCGGGAGAGTGACTGCTTGAAGTAACCAGCCTGGTACAGCAGGCCAACGCCGATCAGGGGCACACCCAGGTCCGAGGCGGCCTTGAGGTGGTCGCCGGCCAGGATGCCCAGGCCGCCGGAGTACTGCGGCAGGACTTCGGTGATGCCAAATTCGGGGGAGAAGTACGCGATGGCGGCCGGGGCATCCTCGCCCAGGCTCTGGTACCAGCGGGGCTGTTCAAGGTACCGGTCAAGGTCCTCGGCGGCGGCGCGGACCTGGTTCACTACCGAGGGGTCGGCGGCGAGGCGCTGGAACTCTTCGCGGCTGACCCGGCCCAGGAAACTGACGGGATCCTGGCCGGATTCCTCCCAGATGCGGCGGTTCAGGCCAGCGAAAAGTTCACGGGTGGGCCGGTGCCAGGACCAGCGGAGGTTGGTGGCCAACAGGGCCAGCGGCCTGATGGGTTCCGGGAGGACTGTTCTGACGGTAAATCTGCGGATTGCCTTCACCTGCGCCACACTAACCGACAACATCAACGTCTGGAACTGCTTTGGCTTTCTTTTAGGTAAATGACAGTTGGCGTGGCGGATAAGTCGAATCGCCGCGACAAAAAGCAGCGCAGGCTTAGCAATCTGGACCATTTCTCGCTAACGTCGAGCCTGTGACGACTAACTCAGTAACCCCTGCCGCCTCAAAGAAAAAGCCGAACGGCCAAATCACCGACGGGCTAAGAATTGGCCGTTTTCCGATCACTGCAGTGCAGCCTGTGGTGGAGAGTGGGAAGTATCCTGCCAAGGCCCTGCCGGGGGAGGGAATTGTGGTGGGCGCCACGGCCTTCCGGGAGGGGCATGACCAACTGGGTGTCAGCGCGGTCCTCCTGGATCCCCGCGGGAAGGAACGCCAGCGCGTCAGGCTGGCGCCGCCCAGGGGGGAACGCGGCCTCGGTACCGACCGCTGGGAGGGCATCCTCACGCCGTCGGCCGTTGGAAACTGGACGTTTTTCATCGAGGCCTGGCACGACCGCTACGGAACCTGGCACCACAACGCCGAAGTCAAGGTGGCGGCAGGCATCGACGTTGAGCTGATGCTCGCCGAAGGATCGGCGCTGCTCTCGGAGGCGGCCGCCGACGCCTCCCGCAATGCGTCGGACCGGCGTACCCTGCGCATGGCGTCTTCCATTCTGGGCAACGGGTCCCTCACCGATGAGGAGCGTCTGGCAGCCGGCTTCGGCGCGGACGTCGCCGCCGTGGTGGACCGCCAGCCGATCCGCGAACTGATCACCGTTTCCGAGCAGTTCCCGCTGCTGGTGGAGCGCGATCTCGCAGGCCGTGGAGCCTGGTACGAATTCTTCCCCCGGTCCGAAGGCGCCGTCAGGGACGCCACCACCGGGGCATGGACGTCCGGGAATTTCAGGACCGCGGCGAAGCGGCTGGACGCGGTGGCGGAAATGGGCTTCGACGTTCTCTATATGCCGCCGATCCACCCCATCGGTATCCAGCACCGAAAGGGCCCCAACAACACCCTGATTGCCGGCCCGCATGATCCCGGCTCGCCCTGGGCCATCGGCGCCAAGGAGGGCGGCCACGACGCCATCCACCCGGAACTGGGCACGTTCGAGGACTTCGACGCCTTTGTTGCCCGCGCCAACGAACTGGGCCTGGAAGTCGCCCTGGACCTGGCGCTGCAGGCCGCGCCGGACCACCCCTGGGTGCAGTCCAACCCGGAATGGTTCACTACCCGGGTTGACGGGAGCATCGCGTACGCGGAAAACCCGCCCAAGAAATACCAGGACATTTTCCCGCTCAATTTCGACAATGATCCGGAAGGGCTTGCGAAGGAAATCCTGCGGGTCGTGTTGCTGTGGGTCAGCCATGGCGTGAAGATCTTCCGGGTGGATAATCCGCACACCAAACCGGTGTGGTTCTGGGAATGGATCATTGGCCAGGTCAACAAGAAGACCCCTGGCGTAGTGTTCCTCGCGGAAGCGTTCACGCGCCCTGCCATGATGCACGCCCTGGGCCGGGCGGGCTTCCAGCAGTCCTACACCTACTTCACGTGGCGGAACACCAAAAAGGAAATCGAAACCTACTTCACGGAGGTCAGCCACGAGTCGCCGGCGTACTTCCGGCCCAACTTTTTTGTCAACACGCCGGACATCCTCACGGAATACCTGCAGTTCGGCGGTCCGGCGGCGTTCAAGATCCGCGCCGCATTGGCCGCCACCGCCAGCCCCCTGTGGGGCGTTTATGCCGGCTACGAACTTTATGAGCATGTTGCCCGCCCCGGCGCGGAAGAGTACATCGACAACGAGAAATTCGAATACAAAGCCCGTGACTGGGACGCTGCCGCTGCCTCAGGCCGGACCCTGGCGCCGTACTTGACCAGGCTCAACGCAATCAGGCACAACCACCCGGCGCTGCTGGACCTGCAGAATCTCACGGTCCACCACAGCACCGACGACGCCACGGTGGTGTACTCCAAGCACAAGACCCTGCCGGACGGCACCAAGGACACCATCATTGTGGTGGTCAACGTTGATCCGCACGCCATCAGGGAGAGCACTATTTCACTGGATCTGGCTGCGCTGGAACTGGACCCCGAGGATCTGTCGCCCAACGGCGGGTTCCGGGTGGATGACCTCATTTCCGGTGAATCCTGGGAATGGGGCGAATACAACTACGTCCGCCTGGACGCGCACGTTGAACCCGCCCACATCCTGAGCGTGAGGAGATTGCATCAGTGAGCTTTAACCCGCAGAGTTCCAGCCAGCATTTCACCCCCAAGAGCACCTTTGAGCTGAACGCCCCTGGCCTGGCCCACGATCCGCTCTGGTATCGGAAAGCTGTGTTCTATGAGGTGCTGGTGCGGGCCTTCGCGGATGCGAACGGCGACGGTTCGGGCGACTTCTCCGGCCTGATCGACCGGCTGGACTACCTACAGTGGCTTGGCGTGGACTGCCTGTGGCTGCCGCCGTTCTTCCAGTCGCCGCTGCGTGACGGCGGCTATGACATTTCGGACTACAACTCCGTCCTGGATGAGTTCGGGACCATCAGCGACTTCAAGCGGCTCGTGGCCGAGTCCCATGCCCGCGGCGTCCGGGTCATCATTGACCTGCCGCTGAACCACACCTCGGACCAGCACCCCTGGTTCCAGGAATCGCGCAAGGACCCGGACGGTCCCTTTGGCGACTTTTACGTGTGGAGCGACACTGACGAGAAGTACCAGGACGCCCGCATCATCTTCGTGGACACGGAGGAGTCCAACTGGACCTTCGACCCCATCCGCCGGCAGTTCTTCTGGCACCGCTTCTTCAGCCACCAGCCTGACCTGAACTTTGAGAACCCCAAGGTCATCGAAGCGCTCTTTGACGTGGTCCGTTTCTGGCTGGACCAGGGCATCGACGGTTTCCGGGCGGACGCCATCCCGTACCTCTTCGAGGAAGAGGGGACCAATTGCGAAAACCTGCCGGCCACCCATGACTTCCTGCGCAAGCTGCGGGCCATGGTGGATGAAGGCTACCCGGGCCGCGTCATCATCGCCGAGGCCAACCAGCCGCCCAACGAGGTGGTGGAGTACTTCGGAACAGCGGAAGAGCCCGAATGCCATATGGCCTTCCATTTCCCCATCATGCCGCGCCTCTACTACGCCCTGCGGGACCAGAAGGCCGCTCCGATCATCGAGACCATGCATGACACCCCGGAGATCCCCGAAGGGGCGCAGTGGGGAACGTTCCTGCGCAACCACGATGAACTGACGCTGGAGATGGTCACGGCCGACGAGCGTGCGGCGATGCTGGGCTGGTATGCCCCGGACCCCCGGATGCGCGCCAACATCGGGATCCGGCGCCGGCTTGCACCGTTGCTGGATAATTCCCGGGCCGAGATCGAACTGATCAATGCCCTGCTGCTGTCACTGCCTGGCAGCCCGTTCCTGTACTACGGGGACGAGATCGGCATGGGGGACAATATCTGGCTCGATGACCGCGATGCTGTGCGCACCCCCATGCAGTGGAACCCGGACCGGAACGCAGGATTCTCCAACGCTGATCCCGGCAAGCTCTACCTGCCGGTCATCCAGTCGCTGGTGTACAGCTACGGCATGGCCAATGTGGAAGCCGAGGCCGCCCACTCCGGTTCCCTGCTCCGCTGGACCCGGCAGATCCTCAGCGTCCGCAAGAACCACCCTGCCTTCGGGCTGGGCGCGTTCAAACATGTCGAAGCCGACCACGACGCCGTGGTGGCGTATCTTCGCGAACTGTCGGATGACAACACTGCAGGGCTGCCCGGCGAAACCATTCTGTGCGCCTTCAACCTTTCGCAGCACCCCGTCGCGGCAAAACTGCGGATTCCGCAGTTTGCCGGCCGCGGGCTGCGCGATGTGTTCGGGGGTCAGCCGTTCCCCGGGATCGACGACGACGGATCACTGACGCTGACCCTGGGAAGCCATGATTTCTTCTGGCTACGGGTCCGCTCGGCGACGTCCAATCCAGCCTCCCCGTACACGCAGGCACTGCCCATCCTGTCCATCGAGAACTGACATGGCCCAGCCCACCCTCACAGCCCCACTAAGCGCCGTCCTCCGCGAATGGCTTCCGCGCCAGCGGTGGTTCCCCGTGAAGACAGCCGATTTTTCGCTGGAACAGGCAGGCAGCCTGAGCCTTGAAGATGCCGCCGGGCAGGCCCGGCTGGAGATCTTCCTGCTGGCTGTTTCCTCCCGGACGGCCGACGGCGGTCTCCGGACTGACGTGGTCCAGGTCCCGCTGAGTTACCGGGCAAGTCCGCTTGCCGGAGCGGAGCGGGCACTGGTAGGCCAGGCTCCCGAGGCCGGCATGGCCTGGATCTACGACGCCGTTCACGATCCATCCTTTGTGTCCTCCTGGCTGGAGCTGATCCGGTCCGAAGCGGGCTCGAACACGGGCTCGGCGACGGGCCACCGCACCCGGTCGGAGCACCGACTGCCTACCGCCCACGGAATGGTCAAAGTCCTGTCCGGCGAGCAGTCCAACAGCTCTGTCATTGTTGACGACGGCGAGTCCGCGGCGATCGTGAAATTCTTCCGTGTCCTCTCCGAAGGGATCAACCCTGAGGTCGAGGTAGGGGCGGCACTGACGGCCCAGGGCACCTTCGAGGTTCCGGCCACGCTGGGGTGGGTCCGCGGGGAATGGCAAGCGCCGGCGTCATCGGGGCTCCCGGCACAGGAGCCATCGCAGGGCGAGCTTGCCGTAGCCCACGAATTCCTCGCCGGCGGCCGCGATGCCTGGCGCCTTGCCGTGGATGCCGCGCGCACCGGTGCTGATTTCACCGCCGAGGCGCATGCCCTGGGCGCTGCCACAGCCACAGTCCACCGGCGGCTGGCGGAAGCACTCGGCACAGCGGTTGAACCGGCCCCGGGTCAGCTCATTGCGCCAGGAGTAGCCCAGCGGGTCCGGCAGGCATGGGCGGAAGCCAGTGCCGCCGTCGGGCCTTACGACGACGCGCTAGGGGCTCTGCTTGGCGAGCTCGACGGCGTGCCCGCAGGGCCGCTGCAGCGGATCCACGGCGATCTCCACCTCGGCCAGATCCTGCAGGTCCCCGGCCACGGCGGCCAGCCCGGCCGGTGGGCCATCCTTGATTTTGAAGGTGAGCCACTGCGGCCCATCGCCGAACGCAACTTCCCCGATGTTCCGCTCCGGGACGTGGTGGGAATGCTGCGTTCCTTCGACTATGCGGCAGGCGCGGCGGAACGCGAATATCAGGGTGCGCGCGTTCCGGCGTCCTGGGTCGATGATTGCGCGGACGCGTTCCTTGCCGGCTATGCCGCAGTCACACCCGGCACCATCGACCGGACTTCACCGCTCTTTGTGGCATTGTGGCTGGACAAGGCCCTTTATGAAGTCGTATATGAATTGCGGAACAGACCTGACTGGCTGGCCATTCCAACGAATGCGTCCAGGCGTCTCCTCAGCGTTAAAGGCTCCGGCGATCAGGCCGGAGCAGCATCGGAAGGTATGAAAATGACAGGCTCAGCACGTACAGACCGGCCCCGGGTGCCTCTTCACGTGGACCCGGACACGTTGGCCCGCGTGGCGAACGGCGAACACCACGCGCCGCACTCAGTGCTCGGCGCCCACCTTGACGACCACGGCCATGTGACGGTCCGAACGCTTAAGCACCTCGCGGAGGCAGTGAGCGTGGTGACTGCCGTGGGCTCAGTGCCCATGACCCACGAAAACAACGGGGTATGGGTGGCAGTCCTCGAACCGCTGCAGGCCGGCCACGTCCCCGACTACCGGCTGGAAGTCACCTACGCCGGTGCCGCGCCCCTGACGGTGGATGAGCCGTACCGTTACCTGCCCACCGTGGGTGAAGTGGACCTGCACCTGATCGGCGAGGGCAGGCACGAGAAGCTCTGGGAAGTCCTGGGCGCGCACGTCCAGCACTACAAGTCCTCCCTCGGCGATGTTGACGGCGTCTCCTTTGCCGTCTGGGCACCGAACGCGCAGGCGGTCCGCGTCAAAGGTGACTTCAACGCCTGGGACGGCCGCGAAAATTCGCTCCGCTCGCTGGGATCCTCGGGCGTGTGGGAAGTCTTCCTTCCCGGCGTTTTAGCAGGGGCGTGCTACAAATTCGAGATCAAGTCCAAGAGCGGGCACTGGGTCGAAAAGGCGGACCCCTTGGCCTTCGGCACCGAAGTCCCGCCGCTGACGGCGTCCCGGGTGGTGGAACCGTCCTACGTTTTCAAGGACGCCGAATGGATGGCGGCACGCGCCCAGCGTGACCCGCACAATTCGGCGATGAGCGCCTACGAGGTCCACCTCGGATCCTGGCGCCTTGGCCTGGGCTACCGCGAGCTCGCCAAAGAGTTGGTGGACTACGTCAAGTGGCTGGGCTTCACGCACGTTGAGTTCATGCCCGTGGCCGAACATCCCTTCGGCGGCTCCTGGGGCTACCAGGTGACGTCCTACTTTGCGCCGACGTCGCGCTTTGGCCATCCGGACGAATTCCGGTACCTGGTGGATTCCCTGCACCAGGCCGGAATCGGCGTGCTGCTGGACTGGGTTCCGGCGCACTTCCCCAAGGATGCCTGGGCACTGGCTCAGTTCGACGGCGAACCCCTGTACGAGCACGCCGACCCGAACCTGGGCGAGCACCCTGACTGGGGAACGCTGATCTTCGACTTCGGCCGCACCGAGGTGCGGAACTTCCTGGTGTCCAACGCGCTGTACTGGCTTGATGAGTTCCACATCGACGGACTCCGGGTTGATGCGGTGGCCTCGATGCTGTACCTGGACTATTCGCGCGAAGACGGGCAGTGGTCGCCCAACCGCTTTGGCGGACGCGAGAACCTGGAAGCCATTTCCTTCCTCCAGGAAGTCAACGCCACCGTCTACAAGACCCATCCGGGCGCGGTGATGATCGCCGAAGAGTCCACGGCTTTCCCCGGTGTCACCGCCCCCACAAGCCACGGCGGCCTGGGCTTCGGGCTCAAGTGGAACATGGGCTGGATGCACGACTCCCTCAAGTACGCCTCCGAGGACCCGATCAACCGGAAGTGGCACCACGGTACGTTGACGTTCTCGATGGTCTACGCGTTCACCGAGAACTTCCTGCTCCCCATCAGCCACGACGAAGTAGTGCACGGCAAGGGCTCCATGCTCCGGAAGATGCCGGGGGACCGCTGGCAGCAGCTGGCCAACCTGCGCGCCTTCTTTGCCTACCAGTGGGCGCACCCGGGCAAGCAGCTCATTTTTATGGGCACCGAATTCGGCCAGGAGGCTGAATGGTCCGAGCAGCATGGACTGGACTGGTACCTGGCCGACATTCCGGCGCACCGCGGATTGCAGCTCCTCACCAAGGACCTCAACGAGCTCTACAGCTCGACGCCGGCCCTCTACGCTCGGGACAACGAGCCCGGTGGTTTCCAGTGGATCAACGGTGGGGACGCCGACCGCAATGTCCTGACGTTTGTCCGCTGGGACAAGGACGGCAATCCGTTGGTGTGCGCCGTTAACTTCTCCGGCGGGCCGCATGTGGGCTATGTCCTCGGCGTTCCCGCTGCCGGGGCCTGGACCGAAGTGCTCAACACTGATGCTGCGGCCTACGGCGGTTCAGGTGTTTTGAATGGCGGCGAGCTGATTGCCCTGGACGAAGGGCTTGATGGCCAGCCGGCATCGTTGACCGTGACGCTGCCGCCCCTGGGTGCGGCGTACTTCAAACCCGTTCCCTTGGCGGCCGGCGGACCGAAAAGTGTGAACCCGCTCTCTTAAGTGCGCGGCGAAAAGCCCGGAATTCCTTGAGATTCCGGGCTTTTTGCCGCCCTCAGGGTGGGGGTTCAGGGGGCTGTTCGGGGCTTGGTTGGCCATCCCGGCAAAGTGGTGGTAGAGTTTATTTCCGCGCTGCTCCACGGAGTCAGACCGAAAAAACCGACACGAAAGCCTCAGGCTGAGAACGTCGCGGATGCCGGTTTGACAAGAGTGAGACCAGCGGGTAAGTTTGAAAAGTTGCTCCGGAGCGATCCACGGCCGATATGTTGGTTGTGGTGGTGCCGGGTGTGTCTGTTGTTTGAGAACTCAATAGTGTGCCAAGTTTGTTGATACCAATTTATTGTATTGAATTGGTTGAATTGACTGGAT
>NZ_JBTNDK010000035.1:0-27781 GCF_054511035.1 Pseudarthrobacter sp. MDT1-22
CCGGCCGACGCATCGAAATAAAGACAGCCAAAGCGTCAGACAGGCTCTGAGTCAGACCAACCCGAACCCCACATCAATCATTACTGACAGGCTCGATCACCGGGAGGACATCCGATCAGCCCTTTAGCTCGGCGCGGCGGAAGCGGAGTTCCCGCAGCGCCCCGTTCAAAGGTGACCCCGCGAAGGGAAGGACTTCCAGATCGATAGCGGTGGCTGCCGCCAACGCGATATTGTTGGCGGCAGTGGCCGCGCGTGGGGGCAACCCGATGCTGGCCGCAAACTCCTGCCAATGCCGGGCCTTGAGGTTCTTGACGCGGCCGGAGACGGTCAGGGCCATGGTGTCGTCGCCATAGAGCAGCGTGCAGGGGATGTCGTAGACCGGCGCCACTACCCAGCCGCCGTACAGGCCCTCCAGGACCGACGCGTTCTTGGCATGCAGGTCACCGTTTCCGGTCAGCCACGCGAAGACGAACTGCAGGTAGAGGTTCCTGACGGCAACAGCTTTGGCTTTGCACAGCCCAGCCAACGCCTCCACTACTTCCTCGGAGCTCACGGCATATTTTGATGCCGGAGGAAGGTTCAGGACCTGTGCGGCATCCTCCAGGGCCAGGCGCAGCAGCCCGTGGTCCTGCGTGCGGTCGAACCGCTCCACGAGGAGTCCGGGCAGGCCATTCCGGTCCGAGACAACGCTGTGCTTGGCCACCGGGATTTTCAGCGCCTTAGCCCCCGTGAGGTGCGCTGCTTCATTTAGGACCAGATGAGGGTGCCGCGGCGGATCCAGTTTGAGCAGGTACCGCCGGTTGGCCAAGGCGACCGGGGTGGTCAGCATCGAAGCGCTGGCTTTGGCCTGGACTCCCGGTAGCCCGTGAGGGTCCACTGCGTCGGCGAGGACAGCGAAGTCCAGGTCCTCCGGACGCGACGTGTCCGCCAGCGGCAGTGGCTCCCCCGGCACTTTTCCGGCGGGTACGATCTGCACGTCACCGGGAACGTCGGCACCGACGGCAAGCAGAAGGCTGAGCTCATCACCGAGGCTGGTCTTCACGGCGTCCTTCAGGACCGTGAGGCGGTGGCCTTCGGGTAAGAGGCCTGAGTAAAAGGACGGCAGCGCGCCACTGGGTGCTTCCACCGGCTCCGCGACAACAGGCAGGGTGGTCGCGATAGGGCGGCCGGCGGTGCTGAGGTAGTCGGGCGTGTAGGAAAAGACGACACTGCCGCGGCTGGTCCGGTTCAAACGTCCCGCCAGGACACCTGCCTTGTACACATCCGCGCTGCGGACGAATCTCAGTCGCCCCAGGTCGTCAGGCATCGGTAGCCTTGAGGTGCAGCCCCACAGCGTTGGCCGCGGCGGCCACCGTGACCAGGGATGGATTGCCGGTCCCGGTTTCGATGGCGTGAACGGTCCGGGAGGACGTACCGATCAGGTCGGCCAGCGTGCCCTGGGTGATACCAGCCTCCTTTCGGGCGCGCCGAATGCTCGCCCCGATGGCTGCGACGTCCTCCACTGCGGCTCCTTCTGAAATATATTGCTGATTCCTCTGGTTTCACCGCCCACTTTTCCCTATTGGATACAAATCTGCAACATATTTCTGAAAATGCGTTGTGGCCCTTCATGATCACGGGCAAACGCTTGAATCAGAAGGATATTTCCGATCATCCACTGCCCGGGGCGGCTGCCGCCGTCGGACGTTCCTCCCCAGCCCCTCCGCCCAGGACACGCAAAAGCCCGGCGTGTCAGGGGCTTTGTGAAACTAGACTTGCCTCATGACACCGCAGGAGCTGGCCAACCTGGCACATTTGCGCCGGGCGCGTGACCTGATCGACCGCGAGTACGCCCGGCCGCTGGACGTGCCCACCATGGCCGCCGGGGCCCTCATGTCAGCGGCGCACTTCTCCCGCCAGTTCAAGGCCGCCTACGGTGAGACGCCGTACAACTACCTAATGACGCGGCGGATCGAACGCGCCATGGCCCTGCTGCGCGCCGGCGCCAGCGTGACCGATGCGTGCATGGAGGTGGGCTCCACGTCCCTGGGTTCCTTCAGCTCGCGGTTCACCGAGATCGTCGGCATGACGCCCAGCGCCTACCGGGCCCGCGAACACCACGCCGTAAAGGCGATGCCCACCTGCATCGCCCGCCAGCACACCCGGCCCGCGCGCAAACCGAGCAGGTTTGAAGAAGCCTCTTCCTAGCCGCTCCCCTAGCGTGGGAGACATGAACATTTCATTGAAGTACGCACACGTCACCGTCAACGATCTCGATGAGTCCCTCGCCTTCTACCGCGACGCCCTTGGCCTGGAAGTCCGGAACGACGTCGGCTCGGACGGACAGCGCTGGGTCACCCTTGGCAGTGCCGCCCAGCCCGACCTTGAGATCGTCCTCTCCCCTCCCCACGCCGGCCGCTCCCAGGCCGACGGGGACGCCATCCAGGAGCTCCTCACCAAAGGCGTTATGCCCATGCTCGTGTTCAACACGGACGATCTCGACGCCACCTTCGAAACCCTCCGGGAGTCCGGCGCCGAAGTGCTCCAGGAACCCATCGTCCAGCCCTGGGGCCCCCGCGACTGCGCCTTCCGCGACCCGTCCGGCAACATGATCCGCATCAACCAAGGCTGACATTAACGTTCGACGTCGGCACCCAACCCGGGGGCCGACGTCGTGCGTTCCTCCCCGGTTCTGTGACGCGCAAATTCGTTTTCGACCCCGATATTCCACTACGCAGTCCATATTCCGGGTGCGCCCGTGGAGGTGCGGGTCGGAAACGCACAAGCGCGTCGCCAGGACTTCTCCACATAGCGGCACCTACCCCTCGCGCCGAGGGCGCGCAGCTGGCATCTTCGCTACATGACCGACCTTCCACCGCTTCTCTTGGCCCGCGACCGCGTCCTTCACGGGCTGACCCCGAATGACCTCGCCAAGCGCGTAAAGGCCGGTTCCGTGGTCCGCGTCCGGGCAGCTGCGGAAACGTTCGAGAAACCCACGGTCTTCGCCAAGCACTCCGCCGCCAGCGTGTGGGGAATTCCCACCATCGGCCTGAACTACCCGGTCCAGGCCCTCACCATGAAGAACGACGGCGGCCGGTCACGTGCTGGAGTCCGCCGCCACTTTGCTGCGCCGGCGGGTCTGATGGTGGTCCGGCGGGAGGGCCTGCTCGTCACCGGCCGCATCCGCACTGTCCTGGACCTGGCGGCGTTCACGCCTTTTACCGAGGCTGCCGCACCTCTGGACCATGTGCTTCGACGAGACCGGACCCTGCGGCTGCCTGCCGTGACGAAGGCTGAACTGGAGTCAGGTATCGGATCAATGTATTCCGCTGCTGCGGGGCGAAGGGTGCTGACCGCCGTGGCTTTCGCGGACCCTTTGTCCGGTTCCGCAGGGGAGTCCTACAGCCGCGCGCTGATCCATGTGGCCGGTTTCGAAGCCCCGGTCCTGCAGCAAGCCATCCACGACAGGGACGGCCTGGTGGGCTACACCGACTTCTACTGGAAGCTGGCCAAGGTGGTTGGCGAATTCGATGGCGAGGAGAAGTACGTCAAACCGGAGTTCCTCAAGGGCCGGACCGCGTCGCAGGTGGTGGTGGAGGAAAAGAAGCGCGAGAACAGAATCCGGGCCACGGGGTTCAACGTGGTGAGGTGGGATTGGGCCGATCTGATGAGGCCCGGGAAGCTGGAACGCAAGCTCGCAGCGGCCGGCGTGCCCCGCCGTCGTACGCGTTCTGCGGTTTTCGACGCGCAAACCCGACCGTGACCCGCATATTCCTTGGCGCCGGTGATATTCAGGTGTCGACACGGAATATGCGTAACAAACCGGCGTGACCGCTTCCTGGCCGCGCTGATGAAATTCTCCACAGAGCTGGATGCTGCGCACGCCGTGAATCGTTCCCTGATGGCAGAGCTGAACCGTCAGGAACGGAACCGGCCCCACACGTGGACGGCCCAGTGCCCGCCGGCGTGATGCGAACGGGCCCTTGGATTGATGAAGCCAGTTCGTGCTGAGTTCCGCATAAAGCTTTTGGACCCGGGCCTGAATGTCGTCGCGCACGAGGCGAATGCGCTCCATTCCTTCGCTGTCGCGTTCGGAGGCAACCGGAGCCCTCAGGGCCGCAAAGTACTCTGAGGGGACAGGCAAACCGCCTGCCTGCCCGGCTGCAGGATCTGAGCCCGTTCCGGCACTCCGCGGCGATGCCCGTCGAGCCGTTTGATCCGGCAGCTGCCTAGATCATGTCCGCTATTGCCCTCACCGGGGCAGAAATCGCCACCTACCTGTTCCGGTGGGTACTACATCCGCAACCCGGCAGGTGCAGGGGGGAGCTCGGATGTTACCCGGCCTTCGTCTCTTACTCCTGTGCGTCCATCTGGGTGTCGACCGGCCGCCGCCGGCCGGTGATCCCGGTCGGGACAATCTCCACGTAGGACCCTTTCGCCGTCGGCGTCCAGGGGCGCTGGGCCTTCTGCTGAGCGGCGTCGATTTCCGACCAGTTCTGCAGTTCGCGGGCCGTCCCTTGAACGACAACGATCCAGGCGGACGCTTCCGACCGGCCGTTCGCTTCAAAGGCCACCGAAGGGTTGATGGTCAGTTCCACAAGCATTTCGCCCTGCGGCGTTCGCACAAGTATTTTTCCGTCCTGGGCGTGGAATTCCACGGGAAAAATATCAGGCTTGTTATGCACACTCACGGCCAGCCGGCCCTCTGTCGTACCGGCCAGCAGTTCCCAGCATTCATCCGGGGCCAGGTTCGCCGCGGGATACTGCGCGTCAGAGAGCATGATCGTCCTTCCATGGCCCCGGACATGCCGTTTGGCCTTGTTGTCTGCCTCATCCGGCGCTCTTGCGCCGAAGATATACCGCCCAGCCTAACGCCGGGTTTGGACCCCTTGGCCCTCCACGACCCGACCCGGGCTCGGCCCAGGAGGACACGGAAGCGGCCGATCCGACCAAGCTAGAACTGCGCTGAGCACGTTCGGCGTTTTCTGGAACTTGCGAGTGGATCGCCGGGACGGGTCGGGCGGGGGGACTAGCCCAGGCGTGCCTGAAGATTGTCGTCCAGTGCTGCGAGGAACTCCTCTGTGGTGAGCCATTCCTGGTCCGGCCCCACCAAAAGGGCCAGGTCCTTGGTCATCTGGCCGGATTCGACCGTCTTGATGACGACGTCTTCGAGAGTCACAGCAAAGTCAATGACGGCAGGGGTGTTGTCCAGTTTCCCGCGGTGCATGATGCCCCTGGTCCACGCGAAGATCGAGGCGATCGGGTTGGTCGAGGTCGGCTTGCCCAACTGGTGCTGGCGGTAGTGGCGCGTCACGGTGCCGTGTGCGGCTTCAGCCTCGACGGTCTTGCCGTCCGGGGTCATCAGCACGGAGGTCATGAGGCCGAGCGAGCCGTAGCCCTGGGCGATGGTGTCGGACTGGACGTCGCCGTCGTAGTTCTTGCAGGCCCAGACGTAGCCGCCGTCCCACTTCATCGCCGAAGCGACCATGTCATCGATCAGCCGGTGCTCGTAGCTGAGGCCTGCCGCTTCGAACTGGTCCTTGAACTCGGCGTCGAATACTTCCTGGAAGAGATCCTTGAACTGGCCGTCGTAGGCCTTCAGGATGGTGTTCTTGGTAGAGAGGTACACGGGGTAGTTTCGCTGCAGTCCGTAGGCGAAGGAGGCGCGGGCGAAGTCCCGGATGGAGTCGTTGAAGTTATACATGCCCATGGCAACCCCTCCCCCGTCCGGGTAGGTGACCACCGTCTGCTTGATCTCTTCGCCTCCGTCGGAGGGGGTGAAGGTCATGGTCAGCGTGCCGGGACCCGGGACCTTGAAGTTGGTCGCCATGTACTGGTCGCCGAAGGCGTGACGGCCGATGATGATCGGCTTGTTCCAGCCCGGAACCAGGCGCGGGATGTTGGAAATGATGATGGGCTCGCGGAAAACGACGCCGCCCAGGATGTTACGGACGGTTCCGTTCGGGGACGGCCACATCTTCTTCAAGCCGAACTCCTCAACGCGCGCCTCGTCAGGGGTAATCGTGGCGCACTTAACGCCGACGTTGTATTCCTTGATGGCGTTCGCGGCGTCGATCGTGACCTGGTCATCGGTTGCGTCACGGTTCTGGATGGACAAATCGAAGTATTTCAGGTCCACATCCAGATACGGGACGATCAGGCGGTCCTTGATGAACTGCCAGATGATGCGGGTCATCTCGTCGCCGTCAAGCTCCACAATGGAGCCAACAACCTTGATCTGTTCGTTCATACCGTCTCCTTGATTCATGGGCACATTGACCCACACCGATGGTGGTCTCTGACATCTGAAGCCCTGGCGGTGGGTCTGACGTCGCGGGCCGGCGCGGATGACGCCGGGCACCACGTCTGGCACCTATCGGGAGCTGATGCGCGGCGTCCCCCGGCGGGCAGCGAAGCGGTTCTTGAGATGTTGCAGCTCGGCCGGCAACTGGGCGGGCAGCGAGTCACCGAACCGGGCGTACCACTGATCGATGCTGTCGATTTCCTGGGCCCATTCGTGTGAATCGACCGCCAATGCGGCACTGAGGTGTCCGGGGGTGACGTTAAGGCCTTCGATGTCGAGGGACTCCGGTGCGGGGACGAAGCCGATGGGGGTTTCGATGGCAGCCGCTGTCCCTTCGAGCCGTTCGATGGCCCATTTGAGGACGCGGGAGTTGTCTCCGAATCCGGGCCAGAGGAAACTTCCGTCGGCGCCGCGGCGGAACCAGTTGACCAGGAAGATCCGGGGCAGTTTTGCGGGATCGGCGCTCCGGCCGGTCTCCAGCCAGTGGTTGAGGTAGTCCCCGGCGTTGTAGCCGATGAAGGGCAGCATGGCCATCGGATCGCGGCGGACGACCCCGACCTGACCGGCGGCTGCCGCTGTCGTCTCGGAAGACAGCGTTGATCCCATGAAGACACCGCCCGCCCAATCTCTGGACTCGGTGACCAGCGGGATGGTTGTCTTCCGGCGGCCACCGAAGAAGATGGCGGCGAGCGGCACGCCCTCGGGTTGGTAGTATTCCTCGGCCAGGATACTGACCTGGCTGATGGGGGTGCAGAACCGTGAGTTGGGGTGCGCTGCGGGCCGGCCGGAGGCGGGGGTCCAGTCCTGTCCGGTCCAGTCGGTCAGGTGCTCCGGGGTCTCCCGGGTCATGCCTTCCCACCAGACGCCGCCGTCATCGGTGAGGGCGACGTTGGTGAAGATGGTGTTGCCCTTGGCGATGGCGTCCATCGCGTTGGGGTTGGTGTGCCAGCCGGTGCCCGGTGCGACGCCGAAGAGACCCGCTTCCGGGTTGGTGGCGCGCAGTTCCCCGTCCTTGCCCGGACGTATCCAGGCGATGTCATCCCCGAGGGTTTCCACCGTCCAGTCCTCCACGGTGGGGTTGAGCAGGGCGAGGTTGGTTTTACCGCAGGCCGAGGGGAAGGCGGCGGAGATGTAGTAGACCTTCTGTGCCGGGCTGGTGAGTTTGAGGATGAGCATGTGTTCCGCGAGCCAGCCCTCCTGCCGGGACATCGCGGAGGCGATGCGCAGTGAGTAACACTTCTTACCCAACAGCGCGTTGCCTCCGTAGCCGGAGCCGTATGACCAGATGGACTTCTCTTCGGGGAAGTGAACGATCCATTTCTCTTCGTTACAGGGCCAGCTGACATCCTGCTGGCCTGGCTCCAGCGGTGCGCCGACCGAGTGCAGCGCCGGGACGAAATCCGCGTCCAGCTCGACCATTCTGGCCAGCACGCCCGCACCGGTGTGCGCCATGATCCGCATTGACGCCACGACGTAGGCGCTGTCAGTGATCTCAACCCCGAATTTGGGGTCCTCCGCGTCGAGGTGGCCCATCACGAACGGAATCACGTACATGGTGCGCCCGCGCATTGCACCGGCAAAGAGCTTATGCAGTTTTTCCTTCATCTGCGCGGGTTCCATCCAGTTATTGGTGAAACCTGCGTCCCGTTCGTCTTCGGAGCAGATGAACGTCCGCTCTTCGACCCGGGCGACGTCCTTGGGGTCGGAGAAGGCGGCAAAGGAGTTGGGGAACTTGTCCTCGGCCAGGCGCGTCAGCGTACCGGCGGCGACGAGCCCGTCGGTGAGCGCACGGTATTCGGCCTCTGATCCGTCGACCCAGTGGATGCGGTCCGGTCCGGTCAGGGCGGCTACTTCGCCGACCCAGTCCAGAAGTCGGGGGGAGGCAATGGGGGCGGTGTCCAGGAGGCTGGAGTATGTGGTGTTGTGCACGGTTCTCTTCCTTCCCCCGCACTGACGGCGGGCGGGGCGGTCTTAGAAAGCTCATGGGGAATGGTTCGTGAAGCCGCGGCCAAGCGGCCCGGGACAGGCAGTGCCCGCCGGCATCGCGGTAAAGAAAACTGGCCGCAGGTTTACTGTTTGATGGATACATCATCTAATATAACAGGTAGTCGCGGACCTGCGCTGCCCTGCCCTGCCCTGCCCTGCCCTGCCCTGCCCTGCCCCTGAGATCGTGATGCTCGGACGTCCCCGTGAGGCGGCCCTTCGGCCGGGCAACGGCAGGGATTGGGCGGTGCGCCGGCAGGTGCTAAGGTCCCGGCGTCAGGCTTTCGGCGTAGGGCAGGACGGTCCTCAGGTCCGGGGCCCCGATTTCCAGGCGGGCGCGGGCGAGGGCGATGACGTCCAGGTCTTTGTTTTCCGCAAGGTGGACGACGGGGTGGCCGTTGGGCAGCAGGAGCCACCGCACCGCGGGGAGTTCCGGACCAGGACGGTTCCGATGAAGAGTCCGGCTTCTACCTTCAGGCGCCACGGCGCCAGCTCGATCCTCTCCGGCCCGGTGAGGAGTCCTCCGAGTACTTCGATCCCCTGCGCGGCGTCAGCGAGCGTTGCGCCGCGGGCCGCTGCCCATTGACGGAGGCTGCTGCACTGCCCCAGATGGGCATCGAGTTGTTTTTCGACGGCAGCAACGCCGCCGGCCAGTTCCCGGGTGAAGAAGATTGCGTAGTCCCGGGCGGTGCCGGTACCTGGGCCGTGCCGGGAAAAATCCGCGGGCTGTCCGCTCATAGCCTGAGGCCTCCGGTCGCCATCCGGGTGAGGGGAATCCCTGTTTGGAGTTCCTGTCCGTTGAGGGAGCTGTACGCGGTGATATCGCGATCTTCCCCCAGCCCGGTCAGGGATGCCCGCGGGAAGAGCGCCGTGACGGACGCACCCGCGCAGGTCGCGCCGCCTCGAGGGTGCACCGTGCGGGTGACGGTCCCGAAATCGTAGGTGGACTGGCCTGTGACGCGGCCGTCCCGGAGGCTGACTGTGAGGTGCCTGATCGTGCTCCGGTCCGCGTCGCCGGCACGGAGCCCTACCAGGTAGCTTCCCCCGGCTGGGGGCCTGTTCAGTTCAAATTCCACGCGCACGTCCGGTCCGGAGGTGTCCACCGAGACCCCGGTGATGATCGGAGCCGGAGGCGTGGGGGCAGGAACGGGCGCTGGCCGCTCGACCCCCGACGTCGTCAGCGGGTCCCTCATGCCGCACCCGCCCCGGCCCGGCGATGGGGCTTTGACGCGCGGCGGGCCGTGGGGGCCGGCTGGGGCTTTACTGCCATGGGCATGGTGAGGGATCTCATTCCGGCCGGCCAACGTCCGTGACGGTGCCCACCCATATGGGCTGTGTCCGGGCCCGCGCCAGCGGGCCCGGCGGGGGCAACTGCCTTACCCCCTGTTATATTGGATGATAGAAGGATAAAATAGTCAAGCAAGGTTTTGCTGTGAAGCCGGGAGGCAGGCATGGACGATTTTTCGGATTTCCGGGCGCCCTTATATGAGGTAAAGGCCAACCTGTTCAAAGGTCTGGCGCATCCGGTGCGGATCAGGGTGCTGGAGATGTTGTCCGCGGCACCGGAAGTGTCGGTGACCGACATGCTCGCCGCGACCGGGCTGGAGGCCTCGCATCTGTCCCAGCACCTGTCCGTGCTGCGCCGCTACCACCTGGTGACGGCTGAACGCCGGGCCCTGCAGATGTTCTATTCCCTGGCGTACCCCCAGGTCGCGGACCTCCTCGCGGTGGCCAAGCTGCTGCTGAACGACATGCTGCGCAACACCCGTGACCAGCTCGAATATTCGGCGGCAAGCTCTCCTGCGGCTGCCCCTGCAGGCAGCGTCTGATGAGCGCTCTGGACACGGCCCGTGCGCTGTTGCCGACCTGGCGGGATTATGGTGAACTGCCCCGCAGTTGGAAAGGGGACCTGGTCGCGGGCATCACGGTCGGTATCGTCGCGCTGCCACTGGCGCTGGCCTTTGGTGTCAGCTCCGGCGCCGGTGCGGCCAGCGGACTGATCACTGCGGTGATCGCGGGGGTGATCGCGGCTGTTTTTGGCGGCTCGAACATCCAGGTTTCCGGGCCGACCGGGGCGATGGTCGTCGTCCTGGGCCCGGTCATTGCCACCCAGGGCATCGGTGCGCTGGCCGCGGTCTCGGTCCTGGCCGGGGTGATCGTCATCGTTGCCGGGGTACTCAAACTGGGCCGGGTCGTTACCCTCCTGCCGTGGCCGGTGATCGAAGGATTCACCCTGGGGATCGCGATGATCATCTTCCTCCAACAGGTCCCGGCGGCCTTCGGCGTTAAAGCCGGACCGAGCAGCAACGCCGCCGTTTCTGCCGTCCAGGGACTCACCACAGCGTCCCCCGCCGCTCTCCTGGCCCCCGTGGCCCTGGTGGCCGTGGTCGCGCTGATCATGATCGCGGCCCCCCGGATCCACCCGCAGATCCCCGGGTCGCTCATTGCCATCATCGTCGCCAGCATCGCCGCCCAGGTCCTGGACCTTCCTGTGGCCCGGATAGGTGCCCTGCCGGACACCCTGCCCGCCCCGGTGATCCCCGCCCTGGACTGGGGCGCAGTTGCTGCGCTGGCCGCCCCGGCGGCCACGATCGCGGCGCTGGCCGCGATCGAGTCGCTGCTCTCCGCACGGGTCGCCGCCTCGATCTCTGACACCGGCCCTTATGACGCGGACCGCGAACTCCTCGGCCAGGGACTGGCTTCGGTCTGCTCCGGGTTCTTCGGCGGCATGCCTGCCACCGGTGCCATCGCCCGCACCGCGGTAAACATCCGCTCCGGCGGCAGGACCAGGCTTGCCGCGATCATCCACGCCCTGGTCCTGCTGGCCGTGGTCTACTTGGCCACCGGCCCGGTCTCCCGGATCCCGCTCGCGGCCCTCGCCGGTGTCCTGATGGTCACCGCTACGCGCATGGTGTCCCTCGCCACGCTGCGCAGCGTGATCGGCTCCACCAGGGCAGACACGGTCGTTTTCTTCATCACCGCCCTGATCACTGTGTCCTTCGACCTGATCCAGGCCGTTGCGATCGGCATCGCCGTCGCGTCCTTCTTCGCCCTGCGCACCCTGGTCAACTCCAGCGGCGTGCACCGCGAAGAAATCCCGGGACCGGTCCAGGACGGGGACGAACACATTGCCGTGTTCCGGCTCGACGGGGCCCTGTTCTTCGCCGCCGCCGAACGCGTCCTGGACCGGGTCAGCGCGATCCGCAACGTCGACGTGGTCATTATCCGCATGTCCCAGCTCCAGGTCCTGGACGCGACCGGGGCAAGGGTCATCACCGACATCGTCAACGCCCTCGAACGCCGCGGAATTACCGTGCTGATCAAAGGCATCCAGGAACGCCACCTGGCCCTGGTCACCCGGGTAGGTGTGCTGGAGTCCCTGCGCCACCACAAACACCTGTTCGAAGATCTGCCCCCGGCTGTGGAACACGCCCGCAGCCACGTCGCCCGGGCCAGGGCCACCCGTGCCACCGAACATCCCCCACAGGACAAGGCACCCGACGCAGGCCAGGACCCCGTCCGTGGCCGGGCTGCGGGAACTACTCCCGGAAACACCACGGTCCGATGAATGTTCAGGAGCATCCATTGCCACCGACAGCCACCGCGGAATCCAGGCCGCAACGGGATCACGTGCCGCACTACCTCCTGGGTTTCGGACTCGCGGCCCTTCTGCTGTTCGACCTCCCGGCACTTCTCGCAGGGCCCACGAACCCGGCCTGGCTGGCCGCGGTGGTACTGACCGGCCCGACCGTCGGCATCCCCGCCGGGATCGCCGCGTTCCGACGCCGCAATGCCTCATCCGGCGGTCCTGCGGGAGCTGGCGCGCCGTACCCTGGCAGGAGCCGGCGATGAGCGTGGACGGCATGCCGCTGCCGGCGTGGAAGCACTCCAGACCCGGCGGAACCGGGTACCCCGCGGACGCGCAAGCCTGGGACCGGTGGTACGCCAGCGCCGCCTATGGCTGGTCCCCCGCCAGCTCGACTGTGCGCTCAGCACTGAACGGGCTCACGCCCGGGCGGGCACTGGACCTCGGGTCCGGGGACGGCCGGCACGCGGTCTGGCTGGCCGGGCGCGGCTGGCACGTCCAGGCCCTGGACTTTTCCGCAGAAGCCCTGGCCCTCGGGCGGGAGCGTGCCTTCGCCGAAGGAGTCACCGGCCTGGTCACCTGGACAGTCGCCGAAGTAACGGTGCACACTCAGGACCCGGCGAGCCTGGACCTGGTCCTGGCCGCCTTCCTGGACCTGCCCGGACCGGACCTCGAACGGGTCATCGCCCGCGCCGCCCTGGCCCTCGCCCCCGGGGGAATCTTCCTCTTCATCGGCCATGATCCGGAAGACCCGCGCGAAGGCACCACAGGCCCGCGGGACCAATCCATGCTGCATGGCAGCACCGAAGTCGCCGCGTGGGCTCGGCGGTCCGGCCTGGAAGTCGAATCAGCCGAGACCCACTCCCGGCCCGTTCCCGGGGACCGGCGCCCCGCCTTGGACTGCGTCCTCCTGGCCCGCAAACCTGCCCGGGCCCCGGATGTACCGGCCTTCAACACACCCTTGTCCACCAGGAACACCGATCATAAGGTCCCGTCATGACCGCTAGCACAACCCTCGCCGCTGCCCCCGCCGCCGTGGTCCCCCGGTCCAAGGGACGCATCGTGGTCAGCTGGATTACCACCACCGACCACAAAATTATCGGGTACATGTACCTGATCGCATCGTTCACGTTCTTCTGCCTCGGCGGGGTCATGGCGCTGCTCATCCGGGCCGAGCTGTTCGAGCCAGGCATGCAGATCCTGCAAACCAAGGAACAGTACAACCAGCTGTTCACCATGCACGGAACCATCATGCTGCTGATGTTCGCCACCCCGCTCTTCGCCGGGTTCGCGAACGTCATGATGCCCCTGCAGATCGGCGCCCCGGACGTTGCTTTCCCTCGGCTTAATGCCCTGGCGTTCTGGTTCTTCCTCTTCGGCTCCCTCATCGCTGTCTCCGGGTTCATCACCCCCCAGGGAGCCGCGTCGTTCGGTTGGTTCGCGTACGCGCCGCTCTCCAACAGCACCTTCACCCCGGGGGTCGGCGGGGACCTGTGGGTCTTCGGCCTGGCCCTGTCCGGTTTCGGCACCATCCTGGGCGCGGTGAACTTCATCACCACCATCATCTGCATGCGCGCCCCGGGCCTGACCATGTGGCGGATGTCGATCTTCACGTGGAACACCCTGGTCACGGCCATCCTGATCCTTATGGCGTTCCCGCCGCTCGCCGCGGCCCTCTTCGCCCTCGGCGCTGACCGGAAATTCGGCGCCCACATCTTCGACCCCGAAAACGGTGGCCCGGTCCTGTGGCAGCACCTGTTCTGGTTCTTCGGCCACCCCGAGGTGTACATCATTGCCCTGCCGTTCTTCGGCATCGTCTCGGAGATCTTCCCGGTCTTCAGCCGCAAACCGATCTTCGGCTACAAGGGCATTGTCTACGCAACCATCTCCATCGCCGCATTATCCGTGACCGTGTGGGCACACCACATGTACGTCACCGGCTCCGTGCTGCTGCCGTTCTTCGCGTTCATGACGATGCTCATCGCCGTGCCCACCGGCGTGAAGTTCTTCAACTGGATCGGCACCATGTGGGGCGGGTCCCTGACCTTCGAAACTCCCATGCTCTGGAGCCTGGGTTTCATCGTCACGTTCCTCTTCGGCGGCCTGACTGGGATCATCCTTTCCTCCCCGCCGCTGAACTTCCACGTCTCCGACACCTACTTCGTGGTCGCCCACTTCCACTACACCGTCTTCGGCACCGTGGTGTTCGCGATGTTCGCCGGGTTCTACTTCTGGTGGCCGAAATGGACCGGCAAGATGCTCAACGAACGCCTGGGCAAAATCCACTTCTGGCTCCTGTTCCTGGGCTTCCACGGCACCTTCCTCATCCAGCACTGGCTCGGCGTCGAAGGCATGCCCCGCCGCTACGCCGACTACCTGCCCGAGGACAACTTCGCCTGGATGAACCAGTTCTCCACCGTCTCCTCCTTCCTCCTCGGCGCTTCCCTGGTTCCGTTCTTCTGGAACATCTTCATCACCGCCCGCAATGCGCAGAAGGTCGAAGTGGATGATCCGTGGGGGTTCGGGGCCTCGCTCGAATGGGCCACGTCCTGCCCGCCGCCGCGCCACAACTTCACGTCCCTGCCCCGGATCCGTTCAGAGCGTCCCGCCCTGGACCTCCACCACCCTGAATTGGCACAACGGAGCCATGACACCACGCACGGCCCGGCGGCCGCTGCCCTCGGAGCCGCCGAGATCGGAGAACGTGATGTCCGCTCCCCGGATCCCAATGACTGACCTCGCCGCGCTCCTTACAGTCCGCCCCTCACGGAAAGCAGGACCATCATGGACCGGTACCTGACCAGCATCTGGGCCGCGTCCGCCGAACTGGAAATGCTCCAGGTGCAGATCGACCAGGCCCATGAAGCCCTCGTGCATGCCCTGTGCACGGCCATGGCGGCCCAGATACCCCCGGAAGAGGTCGCGGCGGCTGCCAACATGGACTTGCCTGAACTCTTCGACACGCTCCGCCGGCCCAGGATCGCCCCAACCCCGGGAAACCGCGATGCGGTACGCGACCTGTAAGCCCCGTCCCGTCGCAGGGACCGACAACGAAGCCCGGTCCGGTCCACCGGCCCGGGACGCCACCCGTGCGCGGGGGCGGCCTGGCCACCAATACACCAAGAACTCATCCGGCTCACGGCCCGCATCGATCACCTCAATTCCCCCCTCCCCGGGGGGCATGCCGGCGCCGAACACGTCCCCACCCACCCCGCGCTGACGGGCCCCGTCATGCCATACCGCACCCAGACCAGGAGCCCCCCATGAACCCGTCCCCGCCCCGCAGCCTGCCGGATGCTCTCGTCCGCGGATCCCGTGTCGTCGGCGTCGGATCCTACCAACCGGCCAGGATCCTCACCAACAGTGAGCTGAGCCTGATGGTGGACACCAGTGACGAATGGATCCGCAGCAGAGTCGGCATCGAATCGCGCCACATTGCCGACACCGAATCCGTAGCCGACATGGCCATCCGAGCCGGACAGGACGCCCTTCAGAACGCCGGGATGGACGCCCGGGACCTGGACCTGATCATCGTTGCCACCGTCACGGCCAAGGACCGCTCCCCCAGCACCGCAGGCCGGGTCTCGGCCAGCATCGGCGCCGCCTCGCCAGCCGTTTTCGACGTCAACGCCGCCTGTTCCGGCTTCACCCATGCGATGGCCATCGCCGATCAGGCAATCAGGGCCGGGTCCGCGACCACAGCCCTAGTCATCGGAGCGGAAAAACTCAGCGACTTCACCGACTGGGCCGACCGGAGCACCTGCGTCCTGGTCGGAGACGGTGCCGGCGCGGCACTCCTGACTGCCACCGACGAACCCGGGGTCGGGCCCGTCCACTGGGGCTCAGTACCGGCCCTCGCACAGGCAGTCAGAATCGAAGAGCCTTCCCTGCACCTGGAACAGGAGGGCCTCACCGTCTACCGCTGGGCAATCACACAGGCAGCGCAACTGGCACGCCGGACCTGCGAACTGGCGGGAATCCGCCCCGAGGACCTCGCCGCGTTCATTCCGCACCAGGCGAATCTGCGCATCATCGAACCCCTCGCCGACCAGCTGGGTATCCCCCGGGCAATCACCGCCCGCGACGTGATCCACTCCGGAAACACCTCATCAGCCAGCATCCCGATCGCACTGGCCAAACTCGTCCGCACCGGGGAAGTCCCCCCGGACAGCCCCGCCCTGCTCTTCGGATTCGGCGGCGGTTTTGCCTTCGCCGGCCAGGTCATCCGCACCCCCCGGAACACCGCAGCTATTCTCCCGGCAGGTGACCCGGCCCTCTCCTGACCGCCTCGCGCGGTGCCGGGGCACGACCATCGGCACTTACGGGGCCGCGAACGAAGTACCGAAACCTAAATACGCTCTGTCACCGAAAAGAAGCAGGAGCACCGAAATGAAAAATAAGCTCGTATTCGTATCAGGTATAGCAGTCGGCTATGTCCTTGGCACCCGGGCAGGCAGGGACAGCTACGAGAAACTCAAACTAAAAGTCCGCGGTTTCCGGGAGGGCCCGACACACAGGGACAAAGTCTCCGACACCGCCAGGAACACACCTGAAGTTCAGGAACAGGCAAGCCAGGCGGGGAAGAAAACGAAGGAAGAAATCACCGGCGCACCCGCGCACGACACCACACGGCCCAAGGACGGGGCGGCATCCGGCACCCCTAAACGCGACCACCCGAAGGCCTACGCGCCGCCCGAAAGCGACTTCTACGGCATAGGCGGACCGGCCTCGCATGAGTCGCTGGACGCGGACACCGCACAGCAGGCGCACCGCGATGAAACCGGCGGCCACAACCGCACGGACTAAGATTCACGTGCGGCGGAACTTCGGAAAAATCACAACCAAGACAGCTTTCCCGCACCCAGGACGCGACCGGAACCCATGTCATGCTTGAGCTCGAGGCGCTGGGACTCGGCCGCGCACACACCGAACTGTCCGTGCAGTACGTCAACCACAACGTTTTGCAGGCCGACCGCAGGAACGCGGAGGACCATGATTTTCTCCCCTCCCCCTCCCGCCGCTTCGGTCTGTGGTTCTCGAAGGCCGGGATACATCAAACCGGAGTTCCTCCAGGGCCGGACGGCGTCGCAGTCAGTGGCGGAGGAAACGAAGCGCGAGAACCGGATCCGGGCCGCTGGGTTCAACGTGGTGAGGTGGGACTCGGCCGATCTGATGGAACCCGGGAAGCTGGAACGCAAACTGGCAGCGGCCGGCGCGCCCCGCCGTCGTACGCGTTCTGCGGTTGTCGACGCGCAAACCCGACCGTGACCCGCATATTTCCTGGCGCCGGTGATATTCAGATAGCGCCACGGAATATGCGCAGCGACAAGCCGCTGCCGTGTCGAGGAGTAGATCCTCGACCACCGGGAACGGACGACGTCGGCACCCAACCCGGGTGCCGACGTCGTCCGTTCAGTTCGCGCTAGTTACCGGATTTCGACAGGCTCAATCACCGGGGTGCCGGCGAGCCGGAGCCAGGTGTCCACCACGGTGTCGGGGTTCAGGGAGACGGAATCGATGCCCTCCCCGACCAGCCACTCGGCGAAGTCGGCGTGGTCGCTGGGACCCTGGCCGCAGATGCCGACATACTTGCCGCGCGCCTTGCAGGCCTTGATGGCCATGCTCAGGAGCTTCTTGACGGCAGGATCGCGTTCGTCGAAGCCGCCCGAGACAATCGCGGAATCCCGGTCCAGGCCCAGGGCCAGCTGGGTCATGTCGTTGGAGCCGATGGAGAAGCCGTCGAAGTAGTCCAGGAATTCGTCGGCGAGCAGCGCGTTGGAGGGGATCTCACACATCATGATCACCTCGAGGCCGTTCTCGCCACGGACCAGGCCGTTCTCCGCCAGCAGCTCGATCACGCCGCGGGCCTCGTCCAGGGTCCGCACGAACGGGATCATCAGCTTGACGTTGGTCAGCCCCATCTCGTTGCGGACGAAGGACAGGGCCTCGCACTCGAGGTCGAAGCAGTCCCGGAAGGACGGCTCCAGGTACCGGGAGGCGCCACGGAAGCCGAGCATCGGGTTCTCTTCGTGCGGCTCGTAGGCCGGTCCGCCGATGAGGTTGGCGTACTCGTTGGACTTGAAGTCGGACATGCGCACAATCACCGGCTCCGGCGCGAAAGCCGCCGCGATGGTGGACACCCCTTCGGCCAGGCGCTTGATGTAGTAGTCGCGCGGGCTGCTGTACGCGGCAATCCGTTCCCGGATTTCCGCGGCCACGTCCGCCGGCTGGCTGTCCAGGTTCAGGAGCGCCTTGGGGTGGATGCCGATCTGGCGGTTGATGATGAATTCCAGCCGGGCCAGGCCCACACCGTGGTTGGGCAGCTGGGCGAAGGTGAACGCCTGCTCCGGGGTTCCGACGTTCATCATGACCTTGACCGGGGCCTCCGGCAGCTCGGTGATGGCGGTTTCCTCGACGCTGAAGTCAAGGAGCCCTTCGTAGATGGTGCCGGTCTCGCCGTCGGCGCAGGAGACGGTCACCTCGAGGCCGTCGGTGAGGGCGTCCGTAGCACTTCCGGTGCCGACGACGGCGGGGATCCCCAGTTCGCGGGCGATGATGGCCGCGTGGCAGGTGCGTCCGCCGCGGTTGGTGACGATGGCCGAGGCGCGCTTCATGATCGGTTCCCAGTCCGGGTCGGTCATGTCCGCGACCAGGACATCGCCGGTCTTGAAGGCGGCCATCTGGTCGATCGATGTGAGGATGCGGACGCTGCCGGCACCGATGCGCTGGCCGATCGCGCGGCCCTCGGCCAGGACCCGGCCGGTCGCGTTGAGGCGGAAACGGCTGAGGCTGCCGGCGGCCCGGCGGGACTGCACCGTCTCCGGGCGTGCCTGCAGGATGTACAGGCCGCCGTCGGTCCCGTCCTTGCCCCATTCGATGTCCATGGGACGGCCGTAGTGGTTCTCGATGGCGACGGCGTGCCGGGCGAGCTGCTCGACGTCGGCGTCGCTGAGGCTGAAGCGGCTCCGCAAGGAGGCCTCGACCGGCACGAAGTCGATGGTCCGGCCGATCTCCTGGCTGTTGGTGTAGGTCATCTGGAGGGCCTTCTCGCCCAGTCCGCGCTTGAGGATGGCGGGCCGCCCGGCCTGCAGCGCGGGCTTGTAGACGTAGAACTCATCAGGGTTCACGGCGCCCTGGACCACGGCCTCGCCCAGGCCGTAGGAGGACGTGACGAACACGGCGTCCTGGAACCCGGACTCAGTGTCCATGGTGAACATAACGCCGGAGGCGCCGACGTCGGAGCGCACCATCCGCTGGATGCCCGCCGAGAGTGCCACCTCGGCGTGTTCAAACTTGTGGTGCACGCGGTAGGCGATGGCCCGGTCGTTGTAGAGGGACGCGAACACGTCCTTGATGGCGATCAGGATGTTCTCGATGCCGCGGACGTTCAGGAAGGTTTCCTGCTGCCCGGCGAAGGAGGCATCCGGGAGGTCTTCCGCCGTGGCGCTAGAACGGACGGCCCAGGAGAGGTCCTCGGAGCCCGCGTGCTTGTCCACCAGCTGCTGGTAGGCGTTCCGGATCTGCGCCTCGAAGTCCTGCAGGAAGGGCGTCTCGCGCATCAGCGCCCGGATCTCCTTGCCCGCAGCTGCCAGGGCCGTCACGTCATCGGTGTCCAGTCCCACAAGCCGGTCCGCGATCTTCTGGTCCAGGCCCGAATCAGCCAGGAAGCTGCGGTAGGCGTCCGCCGTCGTGGCAAAGCCGTCAGGGACCTGGACGCCGGCGGAGGTGAGGTTCTGCACCATCTCACCGAGGGAGGCGTTCTTGCCCCCTACCCGGTCCAGGTCCTTGAGTCCGAGTTCTGAGAACCACAGGATGTCTGTTGTCATAATTGCTGCTCCTTTGCAGGGATGATGGCATGCCGGGGCGCCGCCCGCTCGCGGCTGTGGCCGGTTGGTGGGCGCGGATCCTGTCTACAGTGACAGGTCCGGAGCGTTCTTTCCAACATGATGTGCGCCACACGGGGCTTGTGAAATTTTTCCCTAATGTTTGAGGTTCATCCGCTGCAGGATGGTGGCCGCCATTTCCTCCACGGACACCGTCGCCGAATTCAAGTACGGGATCCGGTGGGAGACGTACAACTGCTCGGCACTGCGCAGCTCGAAGCCGCACTGCCGTAGCGACGCGTAGGGTGAGCCGCGGCGCCGCTCAGTGCGGATCTGGCTCAGCCGCAGGGGGTTGGAGGACAGTCCGAAACACTTCTCAACAAAAGGCCGCAGCGGCTTGGGCAGCCCTTCCCGTTGAAAATCCTCGTCCACCAGCGGGAAGTTCGCGGCGAAGATGCCGTGCTGCAGCGCCAGGTACATGGTGGTGGGCGTTTTTCCGCAGCGGGACGGTGCCACCAGGATGACCTGCGCCTTTTCCAGCGCCCGCAGGCTCTGGCCGTCGTCGTGTTCCATGGCGTACTCGACGGCGGCCATCCGGGATTGATACCGCTCCGCGTTGCCGAGGCCGTGGGCCCTGCCGGGTTCAGCGCTGGCCTGGGAACCGAGGGCCTGCTCCAGCTGTCCCACGTGCGTCCCGATCAGATCCACGATGATCCCCTGGCACGTTGCAATGGCCTGCCTGATGTCGCTGCTGACAGCAGTGGAAAAGACGATGGGCCGCGGGCCGGTGGCGACCAGTTTGTCGATGGTGCCCACCACGGTTCTGGCCTGTTCGGCGGTGGTAATGAACGGGATCGTAATGCGGTCAAAGTTGTTCGCGGGGAACTGCGTCAACAAGGTGTTGCCGAGCGTTTCCGCGGTGATGCCGGTGCTGTCCGAAAGGAAGTAGACAGGCCGAATCTCGTCATTGGTCATGAATGCATTCCACCATCCGGTGGTTGAGCTTGTCGAAACCCGGGCTTTTACCCGGCAGAAACACTGCGGCAACCTGGCCGGGGCATGCTGGGCATACGGGGACAACCAGCAGGGGGCACAGCATGATCACTGACAAGGTGCAGACGGAACGAATCCAACTCGGCGACCACATCGAGGCGTGGCACAACGGCAAGCTCTTCCACAAAGGCCGGGTGACCGACGTCGTACATTCCCTGGAACTGATCTGGATCCGGGACGCGCGGACCGGCACGCGGAAGCTGCTGGATCCTGACGCCCTGGAGATCATCAAAGTGGCCCCGCAGGCGGCCGGGTAGGTTAAGAGGCGCACTGTGCGGAGTGTTGTTATGTCCAGATCGAACGGGACTTGCGCCGAATCAGGTACTCGTGAAACTTGGGGGCCGTGTATTCGTAGAGGCCCTTTTGCAGCCGATAGACCACTCCCTGGTCCGCCAGCCTGCCCATCAGGACGTTGACGTTGCCTTGTTTGCGGGAAGTGACGTTGTGTATGTCAGCCGTCCGCAGCGGCGGATAGTCGCAGTCGCCGGTGAGCAGGAGGAGGTCCTGCTCGGCAGGGGTTAAGGAGTCGAGCCGGGGAGAGTAGAAATCGTGGTCCAGGCGTTTGAAGATCGCCTCGCGGAGACCTTTCAGCAGGTCAAGGGTCAGGACGTTCGATGATGTGTCGACCGCATCATCCCAGAGCTCCGCACCCCACAGCTGCACGAAGTACGGATACCCTTCCACGTCGTCCATCACGGCACTCAGAAGGTCTTCGCTGGCCTCTTTGCCGGTGCCATCCAACGGACGAAGGAACGCTTCACGCGTCTGGTCCCGCGTCAGGCGCCCTACCTCTTCCCCGCGGAACATCCGCTCGCTATACGTTCGAGCCTTGAGCAGGTTCGCGATCAAAGTCGGCAGTCCACAAAGCACGAGGGCAACAGGCACCTGCTGCTCCTGGAGTGTGTTGACCGCGGCGATGAGCAGCGACAGCGGATGCTGCCCGTCCCGATCCTTGTCGTCCACGAGTACCTGCGCCTCGTCGAGCATCAGGACAAGGCCGGCCCTCCCGGACTTCACCGCGATGCGAGCCGTTTCCAGAAGGTCTGATGCAAGGTTGGATTCCTTGGAGTTGGCTGAGCCGCCCAAAGAGACGGTGACATCTTCAAATGTCATGGTCGCCAGCGATCGCGCACCACTAATGACGGCCTCCGTCTTCTGGCGAAGACTTTCAGTCCGTGATACTTGGGCCTGAACGTCCAAGAGAAGGTCATGGAGCACCCCGACGATGGCGTCTTCACGATTGTGTCGAGGCTCTAACTGGAGCCTGCCGACGGCCCAGTTAAGCTCCCCCTTCGTCACTTCTTCGAAATGCTTGAGCAACACTGTCTTCCCCACGCCCCGGAGCCCGGTAATGCGATAGTTGGCCGGGATCTCGGGGGCTCCCCTGAGTATTGCCCGCAGGATTCGTTCCTGACTTTCACGTCCCGCAAGAAAAAGGGGCGTGTTGGCCGCTCCGGGACGATATGGGTTTTTGATGGGAACTCCCCGGCTACTCAGTACTTACAAAATATTGTTATTATTCATGATTCTAACAGAAATCTTTTAGAACCGAACCGCCGGGCTTCGGCCGCTTAGCTTGTGAGCACTCTGGGTTCGGCCTAGATTTGGACATGACCAATTCGCCCGAACATGAGCTGCTCATTGAGCTGCAGGACCTGATTATCGGCACGGGATCGGTGGCGGACTTCCTAGGCGGGCTCTCCATCATCGCCGCGGCCGCTCTGAGCCGCTCGGCCGGCGCCACGGTGGAGTGCGGGGTCACCCTTAAGCACGCCAGGAAAACCACCACCGTAGGCGGCAGCACCGAGCGCGCAGTCCACCTGGACCGCATCGAACAGGCCGTGGGCGACGGGCCGTGCATCGCAGCGTTGAAGGCAGCGACCCCTGTACTGCTGGCCGATGTCCGCACCGACCCGCGCTGGCCGACCTACCAGGAACGACTGATCGAGGAGGGCATCCACAGCGTCCTGGGCGTCCCGCTTGAACTCAGCGAAAACGCGGCCGCAGTCCTGAACTTCTTCGCGCCGGCCACCGGCGTGTTCACCGAGGCGACCATCAGCGAGGCGGCCAGTTTCGCCGACGTCGCCGGCAGTGCCGTCCGCCTTGCCGTCAGGGTGGGAACCGCCGAGAGCGCCGCGGATGACCTGAGCGCGGCGATGATGAGCCGCACGGCCATCAACATTGCCTGCGGGATCATCATGGCCCAGAACCGCTGCAGCCAGACCGAGGCGATGTCCATCCTGATGAAGGTCTCCAGCCACCGGAACCAGAAGCTCCGGGACGTGGCTGACGAGATCGTCCGGAAGGTCTCGGGCGAGGAAGCCAGCACCTACTTCGACATGTAGGGACACCAACGAAACCCGGGCCTGGTGGCTACCTGCCCGCCCTGGAAAAAAGCGAGTACTCACTACTCGTGTGCCACCCCGGCAGGGCCTTTTACGATGAGGGCGTACCGACACATGGGGGCTGGGGCATGATGATCGATCAACTGGTGGACTGGCGCGTCTCGGGGGTCCTGCTGGATATCCGTGGACACTCGGAAGCGGCATCGGCGTGCGCACTGGCCCGGATTGCGGCGTCCGCCGTGAGCGAGATTGCCGGCTACCCCGTGGAGAGCACGGTGACGCTCGTGCGGCCGGACGGGACGCCCTTCACAGCGGCAACCACCGACGCCGCCGGCGGCCTTTCCCGGTGGGACCAGCTCGCCGGACGGGGTCCCACCTCGCGGGCACTGGGCGGCCGCCTGACCATCATTCTCAATGATCACTGCCTGGACAAGCGCTGGGACGAGTACCCGGCAAGTCTCAGGTCAGCCGGCTTCCGCTCCGCCGTCGCCGTGCCATTGCCGCTGGAACGCGGCTACCGGGCCGCACTTACGTTGTATTCAGCGGAAACGAACGTGTTCACCCCGGTTGTCGCCAGCCAGGCGCTGGCGTTCTCCGACGTGGCGGCCAAGAGCCTGGTCCTGGCACTGCAGGTCCGGGCTGGCCTGGCCCAATCCGCGGATCTCCGCGCAGCCATGGCCAGCCGCACCGCGGTCAACGTGGCCTGCGGCGTGATCATGGGCCAGAACGGGTGCTCCTACGAGTCGGCGTTGCAGATTCTCACGCTCGCATCGAACCATCGGAACCTGACCATCCGCGACGCCGCCGAAGCGATGCTGCGCCCGCTCCCGGGCGGGGTTCCGCCCACACACTTCCAGCAGCGCGCCTGACGCAGCGCCCGCCGTCGAGCGTTAAGGGCGCCACGACTGTTGCGCACCCCGCCCCACTCCCCCGAATGTAAGTAGCGCTAAGTGTCGTTATGAGGGCTCATAACGACACTTAGCGCTACTCAGTTGGGCGGGGACGCGCAGGAACGGTCAGCGCAGAACCACTGTGCGCCCGCCGTCGAGCATTACCCGGCCTTCACAGTGCCACCGGACCGCGTTGCTCAGCGCCTTGCACTCAGCGTCGCGGCCCACGCGCACCAGGTCATCGGCTGTGTACGTGTGGTCCACGTCGATGACCTGCTGGGCGATGATCGGTCCCTCATCCAGCTCGGCGTTGACGTAATGCGCCGTGGCGCCCACGGTTTTGACGCCGCGGTCGTAGGCCTGGTGGTACGGCTTGGCGCCTTTGAAGCTGGGCAGGAACGAGTGGTGGATGTTGATGGTCCGGCCCGTCAGCTGGACCGACAGCTCGTCGCTGAGGACCTGCATGTAGCGGGCCAGGACCACCAGCTCCACATCGTATTCATCCACGAGCTCCAGCAGGCGGGCTTCCTGCGCCGGCTTGGTCTCCTGGGTGACCGGGAGGTGGAAGAACGGGATGCCGTGCCACTTGACCAGTTCCTGGTGGTCCGTGTGGTTGGAGACCACGGCCACGATTTCCACCGGAAGATCACCCGTGCGGGCCCGGAACAGCAGGTCGTTGAGGCAGTGCCCGAACTTGGACACCATCACCAGGACCCGGCGCTTGCGGCCGTGCGGCTCCAGCTGCCAGTTCATGGCCCACTCAGCGGCCAGCGGCCCGAAGTCCCGGCGCAGGTCCTCCGTGGTCAGCGGCTGCTTGCCGGATTCGAAATGCACCCGCATGAAGAACTGCTGGGCCTGGCGGTCACCGAAGTGCTTGGTGTCGATGATGTCGCAGTCGTGATCCAGCAGGTACCCGGTGATGGCATGGACGATCCCGGGCGACTCGGCGCAGTTGACGGTCAGAACATGTTCGGTTGCCACTTAGCTCTCCCGCGATGCCTTCGCGTCGGCGAGCTCCGCGTCGGCCAGGGCCTTCTCCTCGGCCACTTCCTTCTCGCCGGCGAGGTCCTTCTGGAACTCCGCGTAGCGGGCCAGGTGAGCCGGACGCTTCCGCAGGATGACCCAGGCGACGCCCAGGATGACGAACCAGATGGGCGTAATCAGCAGCGCCAGAAGGGTATCCGGCTGCGTGGTCAGTGCCCACAGGACGAAGGCGAAGAACGCGAAGACCACCCAGACCATGGGGATGCCGCCCGGCATCTTGAACTTGGACGCCGCGTGCAGGTGCGGACGGCGTGAACGGAACTTCAGGTAGCTGGCCAGGATGATGGACCAGACAAAGACGAAGCAGACGGCGGCCACGGTGGTGACCATGTCGAAGGCCTTGCCGATGTCCTTGCCGGCGTACATCAGGACGATGCCGGAGAGCAGCAGGATGCAGGAGAGGAACAGGGCGTTCTGCGGGACCTTGCGGGCGGACAGGCGGCTGAAGACGGTGGGGGCGTCGCCCTCCTGGGCCAGGCCGTACACCATGCGGGAGGTGGAGTAGATGCCGGAGTTGGCAGAGGACATGGCCGAGCTGAGCACCACCAGGTTCACGATGGTGGCCGCGGCGCCGAGGCCGGCCAGGGAGAACATGGCGATGAACGGGCTGTGGCCGGCCTGGAACTGGGTCCACGGCGTGACGGACATCAGGATGATGAGGGCGCCTACGTAGAAGAGCAGCACGCGGATGGGGATGGAGTTGATGGCCTTGGGCAGGTTCTTCTCCGGGTCCTTGGCCTCGGCGGCGGTGGTGCCTACGAGTTCAATACCCACAAAGGCGAAGACGGCGATCTGGAAGCCGGCCACAAAGCCCATGAATTCGTTCGGGAACAACCCGCCGTGGCTCCACAGGTTGGTGAAGGTGGCCGGGCCGGCGTCGGACTGGAAACCGCTGAAGATCATAAACAGGCCAACAATGATCAGCGCCGCAATGGCGATGATCTTGATCAGCGCGAACCAGAACTCGGTCTCACCGAATGCCCGCACCGTTGCGAGGTTCAGGACCAGAAGGATGATCACGGTGGCGATGCCCGGAATCCACAATGGCACCCCCGGCCAGAGTTCCTCCGAGTAGGCAGCAATGGCGATGACGTCCGCGATGCCCGTGATCACCCAGCAGAACCAGTAGGTCCAGCCGGTGAAGAAGCCGGCCCACGGGCCCAGCAGGTCAGCGGCGAAGTCGCTGAAGGACTTGTAGTTCAGGTTGGACAGCAGCAGTTCGCCCATGGCCCGCATCACGAAGAACAGCATGAAGCCGATGATCATGTAGACGAAAATTACGGACGGGCCGGCGGCCGAGATGGTCTTGCCTGAGCCCATAAAAAGGCCCGTGCCGATGGCGCCGCCAATGGCGATCAGCTGGATGTGCCTGTTGCTGAGCTGGCGTTCAAGATGGGGCGTTTCCGGGGTGGTGACGGTTTTAGTACTCACGTGCTGCTCCTCGAATCAATGCTGGCTGGAGTGCCGTTGTGGAAGACGCGGCCGCTTCGTTGGGGACCGCATCGAGGTTGTTGAAGCTGTAAAGGTGGATCCCTGCGATGCCGGGCTGGCTTTCGAGCCCGGCCACCAGGGTGTTGGGTGAGTAGCGGTCACCGCTGAGCAGCTTGCGCGCCAGCGGGCCTTTGCGGCTAAGGAACTTCAGGGAACTTCCGACGCCGATCTGCGTGGCGAGTGCCACCAGCTTGGTCCGCGGGACGGACCCCGCCACGCCTGCCCAGACGGGCAGGTCCACGCCTTCGCGGCGCAGGAGCGCCGCGAAGGCGAGGATTTTGGGGGCGTCGAAGCACATCTGGGTGACCACGTGGGTGGCCAGGTCCTGCTTGTCCTGCAGGGCGTCCAGCAGGTCCAGGGCCGCCACGGTCGGGTGGCCTTCTGGGTAGCCTGCCACGCCGGCGCGCATTCGGCCGCCGGTGTAGTGGGCGATGTCCTCGAGCAGCGGGAGCGCTGAATCATACGGGCCCGCCGGCTGCTTCCGGTCGCCGCCGATCACAAACACCTCGCGGATGCCGGCACCGTCGCACTCCCGCATGATCCGGGTCAGCTCGGCCCGGTCGTGGATGCTGCGTGCGGCCAGGTGCGGGATGACGGTGTAGCCGAGCGCGCTCAGCTCCACCGACGCGCGCATGGTCCGCTCGATGCCGTGGTGCGGCAGGCACGTCATGGTCAGCGTGGTGGTCAGCGGAACCAGCGCCTGGACCTGGTCAACAATCCCGGTTGAGGGGATGATTTCGATTCTTGTAGGGAGCATCTTCGGTCCTTTCTGGATCTCGGCTCTGAATACCGGAACGGTCAGCTGGCGTGGGCGGCCAGCAGTGAGCTGGCTTCCTGGCGGGTGCTGCCGGAGGACTCGATGTGCGCGAGTTCGGCGGGGATTTCCCAGCCCTTCTTGCGCATCGCGGTGGCCCAGAGCCGGCCGGCCCGGTAGGAGGAACGGACCAGCGGCCCACTCATCACACCGAGGAACCCGATCTCATTGGCCTCGTCCTGGAGGTCCACGAACTCCTGCGGCTTGACCCAGCGGTCCACCGGCAGGTGCCGTTCGGAGGGGCGCAGGTATTGGGTGATGGTGATCAGGTCACACCCGGCCTCGTGCAGGTCTTTGAGGGCTTCGGAGATTTCCTCGCGGGTCTCGCCCATGCCCAGGATCAGGTTGGACTTGGTCACCATCCCCAGCTTGCGGCCCTGGGTGATGACATCCAGGGACCGGTCGTACCGGAACGCGGGCCGGATCCGCTTGAAGATCCGGGGCACGGTCTCGACGTTGTGCGCGAAGA
>NZ_JBTNDK010000036.1:0-26992 GCF_054511035.1 Pseudarthrobacter sp. MDT1-22
AACTCGTGCTCGTCCTCGCGGCCGGCGCGGCAGCCCTCGCCATCGTCGGGGCAGGCCGGTTCTCCATCGACGCCCTGGTCTTCGGCCGCAGCCAGAACCGCACCATCGCAGCCCTGGCCTAAGCAGCAGGCAGCCTCAAGACAAAGCACGGCGCCCGGAACCCGCACAAACGGGTGCCGGGCGCCGTTCTTGGTTACCGACTCGATCGGATGATTCTGAGCGTGTCCTCCTTGCACCATGTGGAGCCGTGAAATGAGGCATGGAGGGATTTGGCTAAACTGCCTGGGCTCCTTTGATCGCCTGCATGACGCGGTCTGTTACCTCGTCGATGCCGCCGATGCCGTCAACTTGGGTCAGGATGCCGCGCTCGGCATACTTGGCCACAACGGCCTCGGTCTGCTCGTGGTACAGGTCCAGCCGGTGGCGGATTACAGCTTCGTTGTCGTCGCTCCGGACGGGCTCCTTGGCACGGCCGAGGAGCCGGTGGACGAGTTCTTCGTCGTCGGCAGTGAGCTGCAGGACGACGTCGAGCTTCTCTTCACTGTTGGCGAGGATCCCGTCGAGGTAGTCCACCTGCGCCGTGGTGCGCGGGTAACCGTCCAGGAGGAAGCCGCCTTCGACGTCGGACTCGCTGAGGCGGTCACGGACCATCTTGTTGGTGACGCTGTCCGGAACAAAGTCCCCGTTGTCCATGTACTTCTTCGCCTCGATACCAAGCGGCGTTTCGCCCTTGACGTTGGCGCGGAAGATGTCGCCGGTGGAAATGGCCACGACGCCGAGGCGCTCGGAAATGCATTCTGCTTGCGTGCCTTTTCCCGAGCCGGGAGGTCCAATAATTAGAATTTTCGTCATCGCAAAAGCCCTTCGTAGTGACGTTGCCGCGGCTGCGCCCTGGAGCTGCTAAATCCATTTCGGTGCCGAGGGCACCTCGGGCAACCCGAGCGGTGCCCCGGTCGCACTATTTGGAGCGCCGGCTGTGCCTGTTGCGGTGACGCCGTCTGTTCCGCGGCCTGTTGCCCAGCGGACCACGCCGGCAAGTGTTCCGGAGACCACCAGGGGTGCCTCGGGGCCGTCGCTGCCGAACTCCAGTTCCGGTTGCTGGTCCGTGACCCGAACCAGCAACCCGGTGTCGGTGCCGCGGGTTGCCCAGGCGGAGGTGATGTCCGTGAGCAGGCGTGTCAGGACCGGGACCGGGATGTCGGTGAATGTGGCGCCGTTGTCCAGGTCAACGGCGTGGGTCCAGACTTCGCGGGTGCGCATCCACACGGTTTCTTCGGCCGGGACGGTCCGGCCCTGGGCTGTTTTGACCTTGTGGAGCCATGCCTCGGCGGGCAGGTCGCGCCATTCCACGTTCAGGTGCACCGCTGAGTGGTCAAAGAGGTGCCGCAACGCAATCGGCGGCAGGGTTGCCCCGAAATTGATTTCGTGGTCCCGGATCTCGGGGGAGGCGTACATGGGTGTTTCCACCCCGGTGGCCGCCCACTCAATGAGCCGTGCGATGGCCCGGGCGTTGTAGCCGATGTGCGCGGTCACGTGGCGGCGGGTCCAGTCCGGCAGCAGCGAGGGCCCGTCGAGGTCCGCGTCCGAGAGCTCGTTGAGCTTTCGTGCGAAGAACGCGGTCCCGCGGCGCGCCTGCAGCAGCGATTCGAGCAGCTGCGGGTCCGTCGTTTGGTCGTGGCGTGCGACCATCAGGATTCCTTGACCACGCGGTTGTTCAGCTGGCCGAGGCCTTCGATGGTGGTGACCAGGATCTGGCCTTCCTGCAGGTAACGCTTGGGGTCCTGGGCGTGGCCCACACCGCCCGGGGTACCTGTTGCAATGACGTCGCCCGGGTTCAGCGTGATGATGGTGGAGATATAGGAGACCAGGAACTCCGGGGTGAAGACGACGTCGTTGGTGGGCGTGGACTGCTGGATCTCGCCGTCGACCGCGGTGGTCATGAGGCCGCCGCTGAACTCGTCCTTGGTGACTAGGGCCGGTCCGAACGGGGTGGACTTTTCCCAGGTCTTGCCCTGCAGCCACTGTATGGTGCGGAACTGGTAGTCGCGCATCGACACGTCGTTCAGCACGGCGTAACCGGCGATGTGGGCGGGCGCGTCGGCTTCGGAAATCCGGCGTCCCTTCTTCCCGATGACGACGGCGAGTTCGGACTCCCAGTCCACCGTGTCGGATTCCTGCGGGAGGGCCAGGTCATCGTCCGGGCCGATCAGGCATTCGGCGTACTTGGCGAACAGCGTGGGGTACTCGGGGACTTCCCGGCCCATTTCCTTGATGTGGTTGCGGTAATTGTGGCCCACACAGATGATCTTGCCCGGTGCGGGAACAACGGCGTCCAGGTCAGCGCCCTCGACCGGGTGGGTGGCGCCTGTGGCAGCGGCGGCGATGGACTCCCAGGAGGGGTCCTTCAGCAGGGCTCCGACGTCGGAGAACCCTTCAATTTCGGTCAGCGTGTCGCCGTCCTGGCGGACAGCCTTGGTGCCGTTTTCAGTGCGGAGGGTGAGGAGTCTCATGCGTTCTTGCGTCCTTCGGTGTAGGTGCGGTTAAAATTCAGCCGTTCAAAAATGGGGGCGTCGCTGAAGCGGAACAGGTCAAACCCGGTCTCGGCCTGCAGGGACCATTCGGCCCAGGACGGGACCACGAACAGGTCGCCCTTTTCCAGGTTCCGGGTCTCGCCGTTCAGCACAACACTGCCACGGCCTTCGAAGACCTGCCAGACGCTGGAGCCCACCTCGCGCAGGGCCTCGGTGGAGGCGCCGTCACGGAAGCGATGGAATTCGGCCCGGATGGTGGGCATCACGTCCCCGCCGGTCGTCGGGTTGGTGAAACGCACGGCGGCGTGGCCCTGGGACACGGTGGCCGGGTGGCCCTCGTCCTCCAGGAGTAGCTGCTCGGTCAGGGCGCGGTCGGTGTATTCCCACCGGTACGCCGCGATGGGGGAGCTGGTGGTGTCATCCAGGCCCGAGAGCGGGCGCAGGCCCGGGTGGGCCCAGAGCCGCTCGGAGCGGGAGATGTGCGGGGTGGCCTCGTCCGTGACGCGCTCGGTGCCGAACTCGAAGAACCCGGCGTCGGCGTAATGCACGAACGGGATGTCCAGCCCGTCGATCCAGGCCATCGGCTCATCCGTGTCGTTGTGGTGGCCGTGGAAGTTCCAGCCCGGGGTCAGCAGGAAATCTCCACGCGACATCCGGACCGGGTCACCGTTCACGACGGTCCAGACGCCCTCGCCCTCGACGACGAACCGGAAGGCGTTCTGGGAGTGGCGGTGTTCCGGCGCGGTCTCCCGGGCGCCCAGGTACTGGATCGCGGCCCACAGCGTCGGGGTGGCGTACGGGGTGTTGCCCAGCCCCGGGTTGGCGAGGGCAATGGCGCGGCGTTCCCCGCCGCGGCCCACCGGCACCAGATCGCCCGCGCGGGCAGCCAGCGGGTACAGGTCGCTCCAGCGCCACACATGCGGCACGGCTTTAGGCGACGGAACCATCGGCATGAGATCCCCGATCTGCGTCCACAACGGAATCAGGTTCTCGGTCTGGAAATCCGTGTACAGCTCTTTGAGCTGGGCAGCCTCTTCTGCGGTCGGTTCCGGAACAGGCTGGTTGGCGGCAACGGAGGCATGCGTAAGATTCTCGGTCATGACAGTCCTAATTTCCTTGGGAGCCGGCAGCCGCCAGGCGTTCGGCGATGTCGGCGCGGAGGTCCTTTTTGTTGATTTTTCCCACTTTGGTGGTGGGTAGTTCGTCTACGACGACGAGATGTTCAGGGATTTTGAAGGCTGCCACGCCGGTGCGGCGCAGCAGGTCCTGGATCTGTTCGAGGGTGACTTCGGTCCCGGGTTTGACCGTGATGTAGAGGCAGAGCCGTTCCCCGAGGACCTGGTCCGGCATCGCGATCGCAGCCGCCATGGTGACGTCTTCGATCCGGTAGACCAGGCTTTCGATCTCTTCGGCGGAGATCTTTTCGCCGCCTCGGTTGATCATGTCCTTGTCGCGTCCCTGGACAATCAGGTTTCGGTCGGGGCGGCGCTCTACGATGTCCCCGCTGGCGTACCAGCCGTCCGGGGTGAAGGCACGGGCGTTCGCTTCGGGCGCGCGGTAATAGCCGCGTGGGGTATAGGGACCGCGGGTCAGGATGGATCCGGGGACACCGTCGGGGAGGTCCTTACCGGACTCGTCCACAATCCGGACTTCGTCGGCTTCGGAGACGGGGCGGCCCTGTGTGGTGCAGATGACGTCTTCGGGGTCGTTCAGCCGGGTGGTGTTGATGAGTCCCTCGGCCATGCCGAACACCTGCTGCAGCGTGGCGCCTAGGACGGGCTTGACCTTCCGGGCGATTTCGTCCGGCAGCCGGGAGCCGCCCACCTGGAGGACCTCGAGGGTGGCGAGTTGGCTGCTGCCGGTTTCCTGCTGGTATTCGATCCACCGCTGGGCCACGGCCGGGACTGCGGTCGAAAGTGTCACTCCCTCACGTTCGATTGCGGCGAAGGCTTTGCGTGGTTCGGGGCTAGGCAGCATTATCACTCGGCCGCCGGCGAACAGGATGCCGAGGATTCCGGGGCAGGCCAGCGGGAAGTTGTGGCTGGCGGGAAGGGTCCCGAGGTAAACGGTGTCCTCGGTGACGGCGGTGGGGATGGAGCAGGCCTTGATGTTGTAGGCGTAGTCGTTGTGGGTCCTGGTGATGAGCTTGGGCAGGCCGGTGGTGCCGCCGGAGAGCAGGAACAGTGCGGGTGAGTCCGGTGAAGGAGCGGCGGCGTCCAGCCGTGCCCGGGTAGCCGAGACGTCCTTTAGTGGTGCCAAAATCTCCTCGAGCCGTACGTTGAGTGGCTTTGCCGTACCGGAAACGAGGATGATCTCCAGAGCAGGAATGGATGCCGCAAGTTCTTCGGCCATGGCCTGGTGATCAAAGTCCTTGATGACATCCGGGACGGCGATGGCCCGGGACTCAGAGAGCTCCGTCAGGAAGGACAGTTCGTATTGCCGGTGTGCCGGCAGCGCCATGACCGGGATGATGCCGGCGCGGAAGCATGCCAGGGTCAGCAGCGCGAACTGCCAGCCGTTGGGCAGCTGGACCATGATGCGGTCGTCCGCTTTCAGCCCCAACTGGAGGAGGCGTTCGGCGGCGGCATCCATTCTGTTGGCAAGTTCGGCGTATGTGAGCCGCACGTCACCGTCGACGATTGCGATCTTGTGAGGCAACCGGTCGGCTGTTTCGAGGATGTAGCTGCCCAGGGCGCGGTCCTCCCAGTAGCCTTTGGCGCGGAACTCCGCGGCCAGGTCGGCTGGCCAGGGGGTGGTGCCCTCGCTGGTGTGGCTTGTCATTTCTTGTCCTCCTCGACATTGATAACTACGGCATCGAGCGCCACGAGTCCGTGGTGGGTCAGGCGCAGGGGATTGATTTCGATCTCAGCGATGGCGTCATTGGAGACGAGGGCATCGCCGAGTTTGATCAAAACGCCAGCCAGTTCCGTTGTATCCAGCATTGGCCCGGAGCGGAAGCCATACAAGAGTTCGCGGGCTTGCAGATCGTTGGGCATGCCCTCTGCTGCCTGGTCCGAGAGGGGAGCGGAACGGATGGCGATATCGGCGAAGACCTCGGCCGCGGTGCCTCCCAAACCAAGAACCACGATCGGTCCAAACACGGGGTCACGGCGAACACCGACAACCAGGTCCACCCCGGACGGGGCCATGGCTTCGATCAGGAACTCGCGGGCTCCGGCGGCCTCAAGGCCGTCCAGGGCGCGGTCCATGGCCTCGGCGGAGTTGACCCCGAGGTGCACGCCGCCGATCTCGGTCTTGTGCAGGACGGCGGCATCGAGCAGCTTTACGGCGACAGGTGTCGCCAGTTCAGCCAGCGCCTCATGGGCAGCAGCACGGGTGCTGCAGCGGCGCCGAGCGGGCGTGGCGATGCCAAGGGCGCCGAGGAGCTCCTTGGCACGGTTCTCATCCCACGGTCCGTTCAGGTCCGGCCACGTGAAGTGACGCTGAGCTGACACGGCGCGGACGAACTGTCCCCGGGAGTCGTTCACGAGGGCGGTGAGGCCATGGGCCAGCGATGTTGGTCCCGAAATCAAAGGCAGCTCATGTTGTTGAGCTGACTTCCGTGCGCGTTCGAGGTCGCCTTCGGGCCCGTCCACACCGATCACGAAGGGCATCGTGCCGGCCACGCCGGAATTGGCGACGGCGAGTGGCAGGTCCGCTACGGGTTCGGTCAGCCCGTAAACGGCGACGACGTCAATGGCCGGGTCGTTGGCCACGGCCGCAACGATTTTCTCGTATCCGGGTCCCGGCCGGCCCGTGTCAACGGGGTTGGCCTGAAAGGTCAAAGGTGGCAGCAACGTGCCGATGATGTCCTGGCTGTGCTGCGCCAAACGCGGCAGCGTCACGCCCGCGCTGTGGAGGGCATCGGCGATCAGCAGGCCCGGTCCGGCCTGTCCGGTGATGAGACCGACTCCTGGGTCTGCAGCCGGCGCTAGCCGGCGCCCCGCCAGCGCGGTGACAGCAGCAACCAGCTGGTTCTCGTCGTCGACGATCACTGCGCCTGCCTGCTTGAGGACAGCACGTGTGGTGCGCCAGGAGGTGGCCAGCGCTCCGGTGTGGGACTGTGCAAACTCGGAGACATCGTTGCGGCCAACCACCAGAGCGACAACAGGTTTGACCGCACTGAGGCGCGAGACGGCGTCGATGAGGGCAGGCCCGTCTGACACCGTTTCCAAGTGGAGTGCTACAGCCTTTGTTTGTTCGTCAGTGATCAGGTAGTCGAGGACGTCGGGTGCGGTGATGTCCGTGCCTGCACCTATGCCGACGGCGAGGCTGACTCCGGCGCCGGAGCGCTGGAGGTGGAATGCCAGGACGTGGTTCACACCGCCGCTGGCCGCGACGACTGCCACCGAACCCGGTTCCAGTTCGGCGACGCCGGGCACGAAGCTGGCGCGCAGGTTGCGGTGGGGAACGAAGAAGCCGGACGTGTTCGGGCCGAGCAGCCGGATGCCGGTGTCACGGACAGCAGCCTCCACCTGGTGTGCGAATTCGACGCCGGGACCGCCGGCTTCGGCGAAACCGCCGGCGCAAACCAATGCGGCCCTGGCGCCATTGGCAGCGCTGTCACGCAGCGCTTGGGCAGTGGCGGCGGCAGGAACGCAGAGGACTGCCAGGTCGGGGCCGCCGGGGATGGCGGCTGCGGCGGCAGCGATGCTGGTGTGCATGCCGTTTTCGCCGCGGCTGTTCACGAGTTCCACGGGACCCGGGTAGTTAGAGAGTGATTGCGCCATGACTGCGCCGAGCTTCTCGGGGCTGGAGGAGGCGCCAACGACGATGATGCCGCTCGGGGCGAACAGGGGAGTCAGGCTATGCATCGGTGGCCTCCACGTTTGCGGTGGCAACAGCGTCAGCTCGGCCGGAGAGCACCAGTGTCAGGTTCGATGCCGGTCCGCGGTCATCGACGATGACAGTTGTGAGGCCGCGTCCAAGCCGGGCTTCCTCCGAAAGGAGGATGCGGGTGAATGGATTGCCGCCTTGGATGACAACGGCGGCAGCCTGGGCTGGCAATTGTGCAAAGGCAGTTGCCAAGTCCTCTTCAGTATCCGGTGCGGTCAGAAGCAGTCCTGTGGTGGCGTCGGCCGAGTCCGAGTCGGTGACCAGGGCGATACTGCCCCCTGTGCCGGTCAGGACGATCTGGCCATCCTGCTGGGTCAGAGAGAGTAAGCGCCCGCCGAACCGGATTGATCCGGCGTCGAGTGGTGTTTCCAGTGGTGTGTGGGCATGCCGGGCCAGCCAGTCCTGCTCCGTGGACGCAACCAGATCCGGGTCACGCTGGCGGATCTTGTCGATGTCGATGCTGCGGGAGAAGAAGTGGAAGGTGAACTGGGTGGGGGCGAAGGAGTCGTAGTACCTACCGAAGTGTTCCCACCAGCTCAGTCCACCGCGTGCCTGGTTCTGGATTTTGGCAACCTGCGGCTGGCGCTCGGCTTCATAGTTGGTGAAGGCAGCTTCGAGATCGTCCTGGTGGGCTGCGACTTCCCGGACGAGGGTGATGGCGTCTTCCATGGCCATTTTGGTGCCGGACCCTACGGAGAAGTGCGCGGTGTGCACGGCGTCGCCGAGCAGGACGACGTTGCCCTTGTGCCAGGACTGGGTCCTGCGGGTGCGGAAGTTCGCCCACCGGGAGCTGTTGGCCACCAGCGGCTCACCGGCAATGTCCTCGGCGAAAAGCTTTTCGAGGAACCGCTGCGTCTTCAAATCCGACGGGCCCGGCGGCTGGCTGACATCGAATTCGTCCAGGCCGGCCCGGCGCCACGTTTCCTCATCGGTTTCGACAATGAAGGTGCTCAGGTCCTTACTGATCGGGTAGCCGTGGACAGCGAAGTTGCCGAACTCGCTCTTCCGGTGGAGGAAGGTCATGCCCTTGAATTTGTGGCTGGTGCCAAACCAGATGAATTTGGCCGCGGCCGTCTCGGCTGTGTGGCCCAGGCCTTCGCCGAGTTGTTCGCGGGTCGATGAGTTGGCGCCATCTGCGCCGACGATCAGGTCAAAGTCTGCGAGCTGTGACAGGTCCGGCACATACTGGCCAAACCGCATGTCCACACCCGCTTCCGCTGCCCGTTCCTGCATCAGCTGCAGGAGGGTCTTTCGGTAGATGGCGGCCATACCGTTGCCTGCAAAGGACTTCCGCTCACCCTTGAGCCAGACTTCGATGTCGTCCCAGTGCGTGCCGTGGTCCCGGAGTCCGTCCCGGACAACAGAATCGGCATCATTGATCCGATTCAGTGTTGCGTCGGAGAAGACCACGCCGAAGCCGAAGGCGTCCGTGGCCTGGTTCCGTTCAAAGAGTACGACGTCGGCGTCGGGAACGGTTTGCTTGAACAGGGTTGAGAAGAACAGTCCGCCGGGACCGCCGCCAATGCAGGCTACGCGAAGTGCCATCGATGCCACCTTCTAGTGTTTGGAAAATCGGTGAGAAAGGTCTCACTGCAATTATGTAACCAATCTGCGCTGAACGTCAACTATTTGTTACATGTTTCTCAATGGCCGGCGGGGGTCGTGTCTACGACGCTACCTCCTGGCCCTGCCCCACGGACTGGCCGATGATGCTGGAGATGAATTCCGTGGCTGCGGGCCCGAGCTGGCGGTGCACGGCACCGAACAGGGTGTAGGCCTCACTGCTGGGCCAGCTATCGGGCTGCAGTTCGCGGGGCAGGTAAGGATCACGGAACGGGAAGCGGCGGAAGTCGCCGATGACATGCATCCGTTCGATGAGGGCCGTCCGACCGTCCTTGTCCGCATTTACACCCTCGTTATCCAGAGCGGCGTAGTTGTGGATGAAGTGCCGGTAGTCGGCGCCCAGCTGATCCAAATCCCAGCAGCGGGCGGCGAGCCCCCTGTCCTCCTGCAGGTCGCCGGTTCCGCACCAAAGCGCATCCACCTTGGCCAGCGGGTTCTCGGCGGCGATTTCGCGGACCTCGGAGATGAGGTCGTGTGGGCTCAGCCAGGTTGATGGCGACAGCTGGCCAAACCCGTGCCATGCGAGTTGCTTTCGGAGCTGTTCACGGACGGCACGTTCGGCTTCTGGGACTTGGTAGATGGCCATGGTCCAGCGCCCCTGCCAGGTCTCGTCCCGACGTCGGAAGATCCGCTCTCGCCCCTCGTTGAGGATCTCAAGCATGTGGGGAGTCAGTGAGTAGACCGTTTCCCGCCCGATGCGCCTCGTAGTGAACCACCCCTCTTTGCGTAGGCGGGAAAGGTTGACGCGGACTGTGGCTGCTTCGATGTCAAAGACCGCTAGGAGTTCCGTGATGTCGGCAAGCCGAACCTCGCTGCCGGCATATCGAAGGTAGTCGCCGAACAGGTCCAGGATCAGGGCTCTTGGTTTCCACTGCATAAGACTCCTCTAAGTGTCAGCTGGGTGAGTCATGCATCCCTAAACGTGCAACACGTCTATTGACGAACGACATTTTCATGTTACATTCGATTGTGGGTCAGATCACAGACGGTCACCCACCTATCTCTGGCACATCACAACGTTGTGTATATCACCTGGAGCCCCTAATGACGTTCCCCCAATCATCATCGTCGGCCCGCCCGCGCAAGTCGCCCGCCGTCGTCATCTTTTTGTGTTTCCTTGCCATCGTCTTCGACGGCTATGACCTCGTTGTCTATGGCGCCATTGTTCCCAAGCTCCTGGCTTACGAGCCCTGGGGCCTGACGCCGGTGGAGACCGGTGCCATCGGCAGCTACGCCTTGGCTGGCATGTTTATTGGCGCCATCCTCATCGGATACCTCACCGACATCGTCGGCCGCCGGAAGGTCATGATGGTTTCCATCGCGGCCTTCTCTTCGCTGATGCTCTTGACCGCCTGGGCGCCGACCCCTGAACTCTTTGGTTTGTTCCGCTTCCTGGCAGGCCTCGGACTCGGTGGTGTCATCCCGACGGCCATCGCACTTACCGTGGAGTTCTCAAAGTCGAACCGACGCAACTTCAATAACGCCCTGATGTTCTCCGGCTACGCTGTCGGAGGCATTCTCGCCGCACTTCTTGCTCTCGCGTTCCTGCCGTCGCTGGGATTCCAGGGCATGCTCGCCTTGGGCGGTATTCCACTCGTCACCGTTGTCCCGCTGCTGTTCAAATACCTTCCCGAGTCCCCGGCCTTCCTCGCAGCGAAAGGTGACCGGGCCAACGCGGAACGCATCGTCGCCGAATACGGGCTGGACCTGCTGCCGCCGGCACGGGTTCACACCGACGCCCCCGAACCCGGCCGTTTCCGCACGCTCCTGACTGGACGCCTGCTTGGCGCAATGATCCTGTTCTGCCTGGCCGGAATCTGTGGCCAAACGCTCGTATACGGGCTGAACACCTGGCTGCCACAGCTCATGATCATCGCCAAGTACTCTCTGGCTTCTTCGCTGACATTCCTCCTCACCGTCAACATTGGAGCCGTCGTAGGTGTTCTGGTGTCCTCCCGTCTGGCTGACCGGTTCGGTCCCCGCCGGGTAACGGCCGTCGCCTTTGCCAGCTCCGGAATCGCCCTTGTCCTGATGGGAACAGGCATCATGCCTCTCGTGGCCATGTACGCCCTGGTGGCAGTTGTCGGCTTCGGATCAGTGGGAGCGCAAATACTGGTAAACGGCTTCGTTGCCACGTACTTCTCCGGCGCAACCCGAGCCACCGCCCTCGGAATCACGCTGGGCGTGGGGCGGATCGGCGCAGTACTGGCGATCTCCGGTGGTGGCGTCCTCGTGGCAGCTGCACTCGGCAACTTCATCAACTTCTCCGTGTGGGCCATCGCCGCCGGCATTGGCGTAGTAGCCGTTCTGACCGTACCGGGCCTACCCGACGCGGCAACGCGGGGAACTACTACTGGCGAGACCCCCGCGACTGATACGACCAGCAACAATACCCATCACTAAGAACCAAATAGCCGACCACACCGATGCCGGCCGGACCGGCATCAACTAAGGAGACCCCCTTGCAAACGCAACTCATCATTGACAACCAGGCTCGTGCCGGCCGCGAAGGCAAGACTTTTGAGCGGCGGCACCCGGTGACAGGCGCACTCGTGACCGAGAGCGCTGCAGCAGATGTGAATGACGCACTCGATGCTGTTGAATCTGCCTCGAAGGCATTTGCCACATGGTCCACCACCGGTCCCAGCGAACGACGCGCCGTGATGCTGAAGGCCGCCGAGATCATGGAGCGACGCGGCCCGGAGTTCATCGAAACGATGATGGCGGAAGTTGGTGCGGCACAGCTCTGGGCCGGATTCAATGTGTTCCTCACGGCGCAGCTGTTCCGCGAAGCCGCTGGACTTGCCACCCAGATTCAGGGTGAGACGCTTCCGACGGACAAGCCGGGCACACTCTCGATGACTGTGCGCCAGCCCGCCGGCGTGGTCCTCAGCATGGCACCCTGGAACGGGGCCGGCGTGCTCGCAGCCCGGGCCCTTGCCTATCCCATCGTTTGCGGCAACACGGTGGTCTTCCGAGCCTCGGAAACCAGCCCACGGACCCACGCAATCATTGCGGAGGTCTTGCACGAGGCCGGCGTACCCGCCGGTGTCCTGAACTTCCTGACAAGCACCGCTGAGGACTCTGACCGGGTGGTGGAAGCGATCATCGCGCATCCGGCGGTTCGCCGAATCAACTTCACCGGATCCACAGCAGTAGGACGCATCATTGCCGAAAAGGCTGCCCGCTACCTCAAGCCCGTACTTCTTGAACTCGGCGGCAAGGCACCGTTCGTCGTCCTCGATGACGCCGACATCGACGGCGCCGTCAATGCGGCTGTCTTCGGATCATTCCTCTACCAGGGCCAGATCTGCATGTCCACCGAACGGTTCGTAGTTGATGAGAGTGTTGCCGACGAATTTGTCGCGAAGTTCGCGGCACGCGCGGCGCAGCTGAGCGCCGGAGACCCCTTCACGGACGAGACCTGCATCGTCGGACCCATGATCCGCGAAGAGTCTGGCGCACGCATCAACGCACTCATCGATGACGCACTGGCCAAAGGTGCTGAGCTTGTAGTCGGTGACCGTGCCAACGGTGCTGCAATGCCTGCCACGATCATCGACAAGGTAAGCCCGGAAATGTCTATCTACGACCAGGAAACCTTCGGACCCATCACCACGGTAGTCCGCGTCTCTGGCATCGAAGAGGCGGTCCAGGTGGCAAATGACACCGAATACGGCCTTGCCGCCGCCGTTTTCGGCGCTGACAGCACCCGGGCCTTGCAGGTTGCCATGCGAATTCAGGCAGGACACGTCCATGTCAACGGGGCAACCGTCCAGAACGAGGCCCAGGCTCCATACGGCGGCATGAAGAACAGCGGCTACGGCAGGTTCGATGGCAGGGCCGTCATCAACGAGTTCACGGAACTGAAGTGGATCACCGTGGAGCAGTCCGACCAGCAGTACCCGTTCTGAATCAACAGCCGACGTATCCGAACAGGAAAAACATGACCATGCAGGTAACCGCAGCAGTAGCCCGTGAGCCGCGGCAGCCGCTCACGATTGAAAAACTTGAGCTGGACGATCTCCGCCCGAATGAAGTGCTCGTAAGGATGGTGGCCACTGGCGTGTGCCACACGGACGCCATCGTCCGAGATCAGGTCTATCCGACACCCTTGCCCGCCGTCCTTGGACACGAAGGGGCAGGAATTGTGGAGCAGATAGGGTCTTCCGTCACAACGGTGCAGCCGGGCGACCATGTACTGCTCGCGGCCGCATATTGCGGAAAATGTGACCGCTGCCGATCCGGCGAGATGGCGTACTGCGAGAACCTCTTCGCGGCAGACTTCGGCGGCAGGAGGCCTGACGGAAGCACGGCACTGAGCAAGGACGGCGAAGTGGTTTCCTCCCACTTCTTCGGTCAGTCGTCATTCGCCACATACGCCAACGTCGTCGAGGAAAGCGTCGTTCGGGTCGGTTCCGACGTCCCGCTCGAGGTTGTTGCACCCTTGGGTTGCGGCATCCAGACCGGAGCCGGTGCGGTGCTCAACGAACTTAAGCCGGCGTTGAACAGTACGCTCGTGGTCATCGGCACCGGAGCCGTAGGATCCGGTGCCATCATGGCCGGCGGGGTGGCAGGGTGCGCACGCATCATTGCAGTGGACATCCACACCTCCCGGCTGGATCTCGCCAAGGAACTCGGAGCGACGGACGTCATCAACACGCAGGAAGCGGACCTCACGGACGAGATCCTTCGTCTGACGGATGGCCGCGGCGCCGATTACGTGATCGACACAACGGCCCGTCCGGAACTGCTCCGCAAAGCGGCCGATGCTCTTGCCCTCCGTGGAACCTTGGCCTTGGTAGGCGCCGCAAAACCCGGGACAGAGGTGTCCTTCGAAATCGGCCTCTCCCTGGTTAAGGGCTGGACGTTCAAGACCGTGATCCAAGGCAGCTCAGTGCCCCAAGTATTCATTCCCAAGCTCATCGAGTTGTGGAAGGAAGGCCGTTTCCCCATGGACAAGCTGATGCGCAACTACGCCTTGAGTGAGATCAACCAGGGCTTCGAGGACTCCGCCAATGGAACGGTCGTCAAGCCTGTCATTGTCTTCTAGCAGTCTGGTAGTCACCTGACGGCGAGGATTCGTGAACCTCACGCAGGAAGAGGACGACGGCGGGTGCGTACCCGCCGTCGTCCTCTTCCTGTGTCCGGGGGCTGTCGCCCGGTTGAACTACTTGGTGACCAAGAGGCCAGTGTCCCAGTTGAAATCGGCGAACTCGGGGTTTGCCTGCATGGTCATGAGCACGAACTGGAAGCCCTCGAGTTCCCTTGCGCGTTTGAGTGGACCGACGACGAGCGGGCGCATGCCGCCGCCGCTGACGAGGTTGCTGACGGCCGCGTTGGCACCCGCATTGTCTCCGGCGATGAAGACATCCAGTGGCTGTCCACCTGACTCGCCGGCAACCAGGGTGCCCGCAAAGGTCGTGTTGAAGGCCTTCACGACGTTCGAACCTGCCGGCGTGAGTTGGGCGATTTCTTCGGCGGCTGAGTTGCCGGGTTCCACAACGAGGGAATCGAAGGTATCGAAGTTCACGGGGTTGGTGATGTCCACGATGGTCTTGCCGGCCAAAGCTTCGCCATAGGCGCTGACGACCGACTTGGCGGCGTCGAAGGGCACGGCCAACACCACGATGTCACCCTGGGGGGCATCGTCCGTCGTGCCGAAGGTGACGCCGGTGCCAAGCTCGGTGGCAAGCTTCCGCGCTTTGGTCGCGTCTTGTCCGAGGATCTCAATCGTGTGGCCGCCGGCGAGGGCGCGGGTGGCAATGCCACGAGCCATGGTGCCGTTTCCAATGATTGTCAGGTTCGTCATGTGGTTCTTCTTTCCGAATACGCGGGCAAGGAGGTTTTTCATCGGATTCTGTTCTTCTGGAGGATCGATACTTGAAGCTACAATTAAATATAGGGCAGGAAAGTTGAAGCGTCAAGTATCTTGCTGGGCCGATTGCCTGGCCATTTGCTCAGGGTGTCTAGTCCGTACCTGCGTCGAAAGCCAGCAGTTCACTGACCCGCATGATGGCTGCGCGCCTGCGTTCCTCGTCCGGCTCGCCGGTAATAACGAGATGAACGTTCGGGGTCGATATCCAGGCATGGCACAGAGTGACGATTGTCAGCAGGAGGTCCTCAGCACCGGCTTCGCTTATTGCGGGGAGCGCGGCACGGATCTCGGATACCTTGTTCGACGAATGGAGGGCCCGGCCCTCGGCGCCGACAGGATGGCCCCGTTCGAGACCCTCCCAGAAAGTTAGTCGTGCGAGACTTGGCCGGCTTCTGGAAAAGTCAAAGTAGCGGCCCGCAAAATCGGCAATGGCTTCGGGGCCTGAGCCGATGACGGGAAGGTCGTCCAAGGCGGTGACGAGTTGGTGCGTCAATGCCGCTTCGAAGAGTTGGGTCTTGCCGCCGAAATAGAAGTAGATCCGTTCGCGATTACACGCTGAGTTCTGGGAGATCTGATGGATGCGTGCACCGGAGAAGCCGCGTTCTGAAAACTCGGCAATAGCTGCATCAAGGATCTTCTTTCGTGTCGCGTCAGTGTCCCAGGCCATGCCGCCATTTTATCTCCAACCGTTCGTTTGCATTTGCACGGCCGTGCTCAGTAATATCAACTCCAACCAAACGTTTGGAGATTGAGTGGAGCACGACGGCAAGGCGCTGCTTGCAGCGGACGAAATCGACGTGCATCATCACAGGGGCGTCGGTATGGCATCCGTGCATGTGAGGGCCGTCGTGACCTGGTTGGCGATATTTCCGCTGGCGGCCACGGGGATGTGCGCGCTGGGAGCATTGGTTCCGCAGTGGCATCCGGTCCTGCGAGCGTTCGTACTGACCCTTGTGGTGGTCCCCACTGCCGTGTACCTCGCGGTGCCGCGCCTCTTGTTGCTCCAGACCCAGATAGGACGGGCGACGCGCACCAGAGCGCAGCGCCGCGCGAAACGCAATTAGCGGCTTCGCGACTCTCGGGGCGCTTCGGCACCCCGGCCAACATAAGAAGGAGATTGCCGTGCAGATAACTGCCGCTGTCGCGCGCAAGCAGGGCGCGCCATTCACGATTGAACAGCTTGAACTGGACGCCCTGAGGTCCAACGAAGTCAGGGTCCGCATGGTTGCGACCGGGATCTGCCACACGGACACTCTCGTTCGCGATGGAATCTATCCCACCCCGCTGCCCGCCGTTCTCGGCCACGAGGGGGCCGGCATCGTCGAGGAGGTCGGCGACTCGGTTGTCTCGGTGGTGCCGGGCGACCATGTGGTGTTGGCAGCCGCATACTGCGGCCATTGCAAGCGCTGCCGGAACGGCCAGATGTCTTACTGTGAGAACCTGATGGCTGCCGATTTCGGCGGCCGCCGTCTGGACGGTGCCACCGCACTGAGTAAGGACGGCGAGGCCATTTCGTCCCACTTCTTTGGCCAGTCATCCTTCGCCACCCACGCAAACGTGGTCGAAGAATCCATAGTCCGCGTTGACAAGGATGTCCCTCTTGAGCACCTGGGTCCACTCGGTTGTGGCATCAACACGGGTGCAGGCACCGTCCTCAATGAGCTCCGGCCTGAAATCGGGTCTTCGCTTGCCGTTTTCGGCACGGGCGCTGTCGGCTGCGCCGCAGTCATGGCGGCACGGGTGGCAGATTGTGCCACCATCATCGCCGTCGATATTCACGACGCCCGCCTGGAGCTCGCCCGCGAGCTCGGTGCCACTCACGTCATAAACTCAAAGACGGAAAATCTGGCGGATCGGCTCCGAGAAATCACAGCTGACGCCGGAGTTGACTATGTGGTGGACACTACTGGCATTCCTGCGCTCCTCCGTCAGGCAGCCGATTCACTGGGCGTTCGCGGAACGGTCGCTCTGGTTGGCGCGGCAAAGCCTGGTACTGAGGTCAGTTTCGAGATCGGCGCCTCGCTTGTGAAAGGTTGGACCTTCAAAACCGTGGTCCAGGGCAGCTCCGTCCCACAGGTCTTTATTCCACGGCTGATCCAGCTGTGGAAAGAGGGCCGTTTTCCCTTCGAGAAGCTCGTCAATGACTACGTTCTTGACGATATCAACCAAGGCTTCGAAGATTCCAAGAGCGGGAAGACGATCAAGCCGGTCATCGTCTTCTAGCCAGCGGGACGCCCCCCTCGCTCAGCAAGCTTTGCCGCGTGAGGGGGTTGTACCCCGCGGGGTCACTTTTGCCGGTAGACGTCGATTACGCTGGAAGCGTCGCGGGCTGCGAGCCCCAAGGCAACAGCGCGTTCCAGGACGGCGACAGTCGCTGTTGCCATCTTGCCTTCAAAGCCAATCCGCTCTGCCGTCTCGCCCACCAGGGCTGCGTCCTTTAGGAAGATGTCTACGCGTGCCGCGATGTCAGCGGTGTTCGTGTCGAGCATTCGGGGGCCGTAATTTTCCAGCATCCAGGATCCTCCGGCGCCTCCCCTTACCGCGTCGAAGACCTTGCCGGTATCGAGGCCGAGCCGTTCGGCGAAGGCGAGGGCTTCAGCGGCTACTACCAGTTGGCTGGTGGCCAGGAGCTGGTTGACGATCTTGTAGGACTGCCCGTCGCCGACATTGGGCCCGGAAAAGACCACCTTCCCCATCGTCTCCAGCACGGGTCGTATTTGCTCGATGGCGTCCGGGTCTCCGGCGGCAAAAAGGGTCAGGGTTCCGGCAACTGCCCCCGGGATTCCTCCGGTAACCGGGACATCCAGCAGCACGGGGCCTCCGGCTGGGCGTTCGGCCGCCAGCTTCTGCATGGCGTCGGGGCCTAGGGTGGAGAGGACGACGACGACGGCTCCGGGGTCCGCCGTAGCGTAGACGCCATCAGGTCCGTTCAGGACCGCTACGGCCTGCTGTGCCGTCGCCACCATGACCAGCACGATATCGGCGGGGGAGGTTGCAGCCAATGATTCTGACGTCTGGAGTCCGTGCGAGCGGGCTTCCGCGAGACGCTCAGCTGACGTATCCACGGCTGTTACGGCGCCTGCTGCGGCGGCTCGCACGGCCATGGGGAGGCCGATGGCACCGGCGCCAATGAAGGTGATCTGGGGGGTGCTCATGCCAAGCATCCTTTCGTGTGGTGGGAACGCGCAGGAAGCGTGACCGGGCATCAAAGCCCGGTCACGCCTCATGGTTTTACGCGCCCGTGAGGGATTGAATCTGAGTGACCGTGGTGAAGATGGCAACCCCTGAGTAGAAGAGGACTGCAATGCCCAGGGCTGCGATGCGCGGGCGATTGATGCGGACTACTTTGTGCAGGCGGCGGTTCAGCCGGATGAGGAGTGCGCAGTAAACCACCATGACCCCGCAGTTGAGGATTGCAGCCATGGCCAGAAGGGTGATGGGCTGGGTGACGCCCACACTGAGGATGATGACGCCGAGCACGATCATGGTCCATACGCATGTGCTGTAGATTTTTGCTTCGGTCCAGAACTTGTGGTCACGAAGGTAGCTGACAGCAAGAACGTCGGCGACAACACGGGCCACGATATCCACCACTGCCAGATTCGCGAACATCAACGCAACGGTGCCGATGAGCAGATAGAACGTCTGCAGCGGGCCGCCGAACTGCTCACCGATGATGTTGGCCTGTACCTGAATGAACGACAGGTCGCCCTTGCCTTGGTAGCTACCAACGGGCATCAGCCGGTAGGCGAGAAGCGAGAAGATCACGATGGTGAACAGGCCGATGACGAAGAAGGACCAGAACTGTTCGGTCTTCGCATTCTTCCACCAAATCTTCCAGTGCCCCTCACTCTCCGGGGTGATTTCAAACTGCGTCCCCGTGGCAGAGCCGGCTTCTTCGTGGCCCGTGATCGGCGAGACAATTCGCGGTGCATGGGCTCCCATGCCCCAGCCTTTATCTCGGATGTAGTTGCTGACGGTCAGATTGAGCGCGCCCCCGCCACCGGCGAAGACCATAGCCGTGACAAGGAATGCTGCCGGGATGCCCTCGGGCATGCGCCCGGCACTCTGGACAGCCGCCGCGGGCAGCGCGGCCCACGGTTCCCAGCCGATGACGAACAGGATAATCACGACGGCGAAGACCAGGATCGCGATGACCTTCAGGAACTCGATCTTCTCCACCGTCTTATAGACGATCGGCGAGAGGGTAAGTACTAGCCCGATGATGACGAGGCCGCCGACAGCGATCCATTGGACACTTCCCTGCCCGCCGGCGGTGAAGGTCACCATGGTGGCAGCGCTGCTCATCCAGCCCGGCCAGGCGAATGGAACTACGGTCATGATGACAAACAGCGGAGCCCAGCCGCGCCAGAGTCGCGTGAATCCGGTAACGGCTGTTTCGCCCGTGGCGAGTGTGTAGCGTGCTACCTCAGTGTTGATGAAGTACTGAAGACCCAGCCCGACTGCTGCGGCCCAAAGGAAGGTCAGCCCAACCTGGCTGGTGATGTAAGGGTGGGAAATGTATTCGCCCGATCCGATGCCGACGGCTACCAGGATGATGCCCGGGCCGAGCATTTTACGGAGTCCGACGGGCTTGGGCAGCTCTGCCCAGCGCAGGGCCGGAAGCCGGCCCATTTTCTCACGGCCAGCGGAACCGGAGGCTTCTTTGCCCTCCAGCCCCTTGGCTGCTTGGGGATCATTCAATTTCATGGCCTTGGCTCATTCTCGTCGAGGTGTCCTATAGCGCGTTCGCTGTTGCCGGCATTGGCGGCAGCGTCGCTGTGGCGGGTGGAGCGCTGCTTGCTGCCGCATCCGGCATGGATGCCGGGTGTGACCTTCGTAACAGCTCCTACGAGAAGGCTACGGACCTCCAGCTATCTAACACAAATACCAATGGGCGATCATTCAATTAGAAATCTAGATATATCGAGTGCGGGCTGGTGGGGATAGCGCTAAGCGACAGGCCCTGGGAGAACCTCGTCGAAAACTTCAAGGACGCGGGCCAGGGCCGGTGATGCGTTGTCAGTGCGCCACGCGATGGCGGCATGAAGCCAGATTGGTTCCCCGGCAATCGGCAGATATGTCACACCGGTGGGTTGAACATGTTGCACGGATGTAAGTGTCAGAGTGGCACCTGCACCGGCCGCCACGAGGGCAAGAATCGTGTAGGAATCTGGAGCCTCCTGCACGATCCTCGGTGTGATCCCCACTCGTGCGCAGGACTCGAGCAAGGCGGCCCGCAGAGAGGAGCCTCCTTCGGCCGGAAAACTGATGAACGGGTCGTCGGCAAGCTGCTCAAGTGAGACTTCCTTTTCCCGCGCGAGTGGGTGCGAAGAGGGGAGGGCGCAGATAAGTCGCTCGTGTTCGACTATTCGGTAACTGACGTCAGGGTGGTTGATTGGGAGTCGGACGAAGCCCATGTCAAGACGGCCGCTGACCACCTGGTCCAAGGCTGCGTAGGCGTAGACCTGCCCCTGCAGTACAAAATCGATGCCGGGATAACGTCGCCGAACCTCCTGGGCCAGCGGCGGTAGGATCTTGCTGCTTGAAGCCCCCGCGAAACCCAGGCGAACGCGGCCCGATTCACCGGCCGTGAGCGAGTGCGCGGCCGCCTTCGCCAGTTCGACATCGGCGAGGACCCTGCGGGCCGGGCCGAGGAGTCTCTCGCCGGCGTCCGTGAGCGTAACAGAGCGCGTATTCCTATTAAAAAGCTTGATCTTGAGTTGCTTTTCCAGTTGTTGGATCCGGTAGCTGAGCGGAGGCTGCGCAATTTGCAGCCGTTCAGCCGCACGGCTGAAATGCAGTTCTTCGGCCACGGCGACGAACGCCTCGAGTTCCTTGAATTCCACTGCCTACCCCTCGTTGTGGTTGTCGGTCGTAAGAGGCCACGCGGCGTGCGCGGCGGTCGCGTCACCGGTCGATATATCTAAAGCATAGATAACGTCGACCCTTATTGGTATTGGACGTCAAATAAGTTCGTTTGGGAAGGTAGAGCAACAGGACGCGACGTTCCCTGCGTATCGAAGGAGTTCCAAGTTGACCATGCCAGCGTCGACCACGCTGCCAGTGGGGGCTTCCCCCGGCAGGACCAAAAACAAAGCGCTCTCCATGCAGGAAGCGATTGCCCGGTTCGTCCACGACGGCGACGTCGTGGCAATTGAGGGCTTTACGCACGCGATACCTACGGCCGCTGGCCATGAGATCATCCGCCAGCGCCGGAAGAATCTGACGCTGGTCCGCATGACCGCGGATATCGTGGTGGATCAAATGCTGGCCGGCGGATGCATCAGCACACTTGTGTCCTCGTTCGTCGGCAACTCCTCGGCCGGATCCCTGGGGGAGCTGCGCCGACGCGTGGAACGGTCGGAGCCCGCCCCGCTCGATTACCAGGAATATAGCCACTACGGAATGATCTGCCGCTACCTGGCCGGGGCGCAACGATTACCGTTCTACCCTCTCCGGTCCTATTTCGGATCCGACCTTCCCAGCATCCAGAAAGGCATGCGCAAGGTCAGCTCGCCCTATCCCGATGAGGACGGGCTGTACGAAGAGATCTACGTCGTGCCTCCTATCAATCCGGACGTCACCATCGTGCATGCCCAGCGGGCTGACCGGTCAGGAAACACACAGATGTGGGGCCTGACAGGAATTCAGGCCGAAGCAGTCTTCGCGGCCAAACGCGCCATAGTCGTCGTTGAGGAGATCGTTGACGACGACGTGATTAGGGCGGACCCGAACCGAACCGTGATTCCGGCACTCGCCGTGGATGCTGTTGTTGAATGCCCCGGGGCCACCCATCCGTCCTTTTCACAGGGGTACTCCGACCGGGACAACGACTTTTACCGTTCATGGTCAGGCATCAGCGCCGACCCGGTCAGCCTGTCAAGATGGATGGAGGAGTGGATATACGGGACCAAAGATCACGCAGAGTATCTGGCCAAGCTTGGCGAGGGCGCGTTAGCCCGGCTCCGCGTCGGACAGGCCCTGAGCGGTCAGGTCAACTATGGAACACGGCTAGAGTCGGCCGACAGCGCCGGAGACAACACTAAGGAAGCGCAATGACCTCATTGGCCCCCGACATAAGCATCAGCGCCACCGAGCTGCTCACTGTCGTCGCCTCGAGAGAACTGGCAGGCCGCAACACGGTCTTCGCCGGAATCGGGCTCCCAACTCTTGCAGTATCGCTGGCGAGCATGACCTCCGCCCCTGATCTCGAAATCGTCTACGAGTCCGGTGTCTGTGGGGCCCATCCCTCCCACCTTCCTGAAACGATTGCAGACGCCGTCCTCATTACGGGAGCTGAGGCAGTTCTTTCAATGCCGGTCCTGTTCGGCTACGTCCTCCAAGGCGGCCACATCGACGTCGGTTTCCTTGGCGCAGCGCAGATCGACAAGTGGGGCAACCTGAATTCTTCTGTGATCGGGCCTTGGGAGAAGCCCAAGGTGAGGCTGCCCGGATCGGGCGGAGCCGTTGAAGTGGCTGCTAATTCCAAGGAAGTCTTCGTCGTGATGCGCCGTCATGATGCCCGCACCTTTGTGGAGCAGTTGGACTTCTGCACCTCGCCAGGGCCGGACCGTGCACTTGCTGAGGGCGGCCGGGTCAGGGGAGCAGGCGTGACGAAGGTCATCACGGAGCTCGGAATCCTTACGCGTTCGGGTGTGCATGATGAGCTACAGCTGTCGGCCGTCCATGAAGGTATTTCCGTTCAGCAGGTCCGCGAGAATACCGGATGGGACCTTAAAGTCTCCAACGACCTCAGGGTCACTCCTCAACCCACAGCCGAAGAACTCCGGCTGCTGCGTTATGAAATCGACCCGCGCAGGGTCTACCTCCGCTGACAGCCACAGAGAGAACATCACGGACATGAAGATTGAACGCATAGAGGCAATTCCCTACGAGATCCCTTACGTCAGGCCGTTAAAGTTTGCCAGTGGCGAAGTCACGACGGCAGACCACGTCCTGCTGCGGATCCACACCGATACCGGGATCATCGGCCAGACGGACATTCCGCCCCGGCCCTACACATACGGCGAGACGCAGGCTTCCATCGTCGCTGTCATCAACGGCATATTCGCCCCCGCACTGACTGGGTTGGATCCGTTTCGCCGCCAGTTGGTCCAACAGGTGCTTCGACGGACGGTTCACAACAACACGGCCAAGGGCGGAATCGACATCGCCCTCTGGGACATCATCGGCCAGGCTACGGGCAGCTCAGTTTGGAGCCTCCTGGGGGGCTTTGCCCCCTCTATGCGGGTCAGCCATATGCTCGGCTTCAAAGAGCCCGAGGTGCTACTCGAAGAAGCCCAGCGCTTCGGTGAGGACTACGGCATCACCACCTTCAAACTCAAAGTGGGCAGGCGCCCGCTGGCCCTCGACGTCGAAGCGTGCCATGTACTGCGCGAGGGGCTGGGCGAGGACGTGGAACTCTATCTGGACGCCAACCGCGGTTGGACTGCCAACGAAGCAATTGAAGTTCTGCGCCGTACTGAGGGCCTCGGCCTGAGTTTCCTCGAGGAGCCCTGCGACGCCAAGGAAGCAATGGGCCGCCGTCGGCTGGTGGAGATGTCAGCGATCCCGATCGTGGGTGATGAAAGCGTGCCGACTGCAGGGGATGCTTCACGTGAGCTGCTCTCCGGTGGCTGCAACGGCCTCTGCATCAAGACTGCACGGACCGGTTTCACTGAGTCCCAAGAAATACTGGGACTGGCCACCGGACTCGGTGTAGACGTCTACATGGGCAACCAGATCGACACTCAGATCGGGACCATCGCCACAGTGGTGTTCGGCGCTGCGTATGAGGCCACAAGTCGCCGTGCAGGAGAGCTTTCGAACTTCCTCGACATGGCCGACGATCTCCTGGCCGATCCACTCGTCATCCGGGAAGGCCGGATACACGTACCGGAGGGTGCCGGCGTTGGAGCGAGGATCGACGAGGAAAAGCTCGCCTTCTACCGCGTCGACGGCGCCCCGGCCTCATAATCGGTAAGTCCTAGAAGAATGGTTCAACACAATGACGTCCCTTAGTGCTCCCGAGACAGAATCGTTCCATGTAATCGGCACAATGCGCGCCGTGGTCAAGGCAAAGCCCGAACGCGGTGCCAATTTCGTCAGCGCCTATCCCGAACGGCGAATTTCCGTGGATGAGGTAAGAATTCAGATCGCAGCAGCCTCGGTCTGCGGAACCGATCGCGAGCTCTACGAGTACTCACCCATGGCGCAGGCGTTTAACCTCGACATCCCGGTAGTGCTGGGGCACGAGTGCGCTGGCACAATCATTGAAGTCGGATCCGCCGTTGACTCTCTGACTATCGGGGACACGGTGGCGCTCGAATCCCACGTCGCCTGCTGGGACTGCTACCCGTGTCGTAACGGAAACGCCCACAACTGCCTCAACATGAAATTGCTTGGACTGCACCTGGACGGCGGCTTCGCCGAACGGCTTGTCGTCCCGGCCACGGCCTGCTTCAAGTTGCCCCAGGATTTTCCCCTTGAACAGGCCGCCCTCTTGGAACCGGCTGGGGTAGCCATGCACGCCATCCAGCGATCAAAAGTTGACCTCGCCGGAGCTGATGTGGTGATCAGCGGTGGAGGCCCAGTGGGCCTGTTCATAGCTGCGATCGCCCGCGCGCTGGGCGCAGGCAACGTGGTGGTTGTTGAACCGAACGCCTACCGCAGGGGCCTGATCGCAGAACTGGGGGCAACACCGCTTGCCCCCACGGACGATGTTATAGGCGCCTGCCGTGGGCTCTCAGGCGCCAAGTTCGGTTTCGATGTCGCCTTCGAAGCCTCCGGGGCCCCTGCAGCACTGCCGCCGCTCCTTGAAGCACTGCGTAAGGAGGCGACGATCGTCGCCGTCGGAATTCCGGGCCGTTCGATTGAGGTGGATGTCGCTGCCTACTTGATTAAGAAGGGCCTTACCTTCACCGGTAGCTTCGGCCGCGCTCTCTGGGGAACCTGGGAGAAGATTGCAGAGTTGGTGGCCAGCGGCAAACTGGACCTGTCCAAGTTCATCACTCATCGCCTTCCACTGTCTGCTCTCGACGAAGCCATCGAACTCCTGTCCGAGGAATCCTGCAAGGTCCTGCTCATCCCGGATTTACCTGACAGGGGCGATGCGACATCCATGAACGACGCGTGAACCATCAGGACGGCCTACCCAGTTACCACGACCTGTTGGGCCGCACTGACGCGCCACCGGGCAGCAGTTGGGGAATATTCGGCGCGAACGACGATCTCGGCACCCTCAACTTCCTGACTCCGGCGCGAAGGATCCGGGCCGCTGGCTTGGTCCGTGGCGGTCTAACCTACTCCCTTGACCTTCCCTTAGATGCCTTTCCATCGCCGCTAATTTCCCACCGCGGCTCCTTGCAGCACACTGTCTTCGGACTGAACGAGTTCCATCGGGACGACAGGATTGACAACCTTTTTCCGCAGGCAACGAGCCAGATAGACGGACTTCGCCATTTCGGTCACCCGGACTACGGCTTCTACAACGGCGCCGACCCAGAGAAATTGGTCGCCGGAGACCCGACCCTGGGAATCCAGCGCTATGCCGAACACGGCATCGTGGGCAGGGCTGTCTTGCTCGACGTCGGGCGGTACCTGGAGCATATTGGGGACCCCATCGATTACTCCCAGCCGCGGTCCGTACCGGTCCGCGTGCTGGAGGAAACAGCCCGGCATCAAGGGGTTGGCATCGAACCAGGCGATATCCTGATGCTGCGTTTCGGCTGGTTGGGCAATCGCCTCGACCAGATCAAGCGTGACGCCCAAACAGGGGTTGACACATTGTCCGGCGCCCCTCTCGTGTCAGTGGGTTTGGAACAGAGCCACGACACTGCTGCATGGTTTTGGGACAATCGTATAGCTCTCGCGGCCGCCGACAACGTCGCCTTGGAAGTCTGGCCGGCAAGTGCATCGGATCTCACTGTCCATGCCGACACGCGGGGGACATTGCCCGCGTCCTCACATACCGGCATGCTGCACCGGATCCTCATACCGTTGCTTGGCCTCGCTATTGGCGAACTCTGGCAGCTTGACGAACTGGCCGAGGCTTGCCAGGCCGACGGGCAGTATGACTGCATGGTCGCCGCAACGCCGCTCAGGTTGCCTGGTGGCGTTGGTTCGCCGTCCAACGCGGTCGCAATCCGGTGACCGCCCCGCAAACACAACTGAATGGAGAAGTACATGGAACTGCTGAAGAATCGCACAGCCGTGATAACAGGCGGTGCCAACGGCCTGGGACTGGCCACCGCGGTGGCGTTCGCGCGGGAAGGTGCGAATGTAGTCATCGGTGACCTTGACGCCGAGCAGGCCGCCAAAGCGGCAGCGGGCCTGGGTATTGGTGGCCGTGCCGTAGGGATTGGCTGCAACGTGACGTCAGCGGACGACGTCGACACTCTCGCGCGGACGGCGCGTGAAAGCTTCGGCGGACTCGACGTGTGGGTCAACAACGCAGGGTTCACCCGCGATGCCACCATGCGGAAGATGTCTGAAGAAGACTTCGACGCCGTCATATCCGTTCACCTCAAGGGAGCCTGGCTCGGCACCCGCGCCGCGGCGGGCATCATGCGTGAGCAGCCTAGCGGTGGATCGATCATCAACGTGTCCTCAATCTCCGGAAAGGTCGGGAATCCGGGCCAGACAAACTACAGCTCTGCCAAGGCCGGCATTGTGGGCCTGACCAAGGCCGCCGCCAAGGAAGTCGGCTTCGCCAACGTGAGAGTCAACGCTGTCCAGCCCGGAATCATCCGCACGGCCTTGATCGATTCTATGAAGCCTGAAGTACTCGAGGCACGCCTCTCCGAGGTGCCGCTCGCACGCTTTGGGGAACCGGAGGAAGTGGCCTCGGTAATCCTGTTCCTTGCGAGTGACCTGTCCAGCTATATGACGGGCACGGTGCTGGAGATCGCGGGCGGACGAAACATCTAATTCGCGTTTCACGGCTCCAAGACAATAGGAAAGAAGAGGACCATTATGAATCAGGCTTTTGTGTACGACGCCGTGCGCACCCCGTTCGGTAAGTTCGGCTCCGGCCTTGCCGCCGTCCGCCCGGATGACCTTGCCGCCCACGTCATCACCGAATCCGTGAAGCGGGCCCCCGGGCTGGATCCCGAGCGGATTG
>NZ_JBTNDK010000037.1:0-25642 GCF_054511035.1 Pseudarthrobacter sp. MDT1-22
ACCAGCGCAACGGCATCAGCCTTGAACTCATCGGAATAGGTTGGTCGAGCAGACATGGGCACAATCCTTTCAAACTGTGTCTCACATCAGTAGTACACCTCAGTACATGATCCATTGATCGCCGATTCGGACGACGTCGGGCGCCCAGAGTGTGGCGGGCCGTTCAGTTCCCGGCGGGACCAGTCCGTCCAGCGTGCCCTGATACTGCCAGTTGAGTCCGCCATCGGACGGTGCGCACGGGAATCTCCAGGTGGATGCGAAGTCGGAATCCCTTCAGCATATGCGGGAAAGTGCTTTCCCGCAGCTGCTTCCTGGCTGCGTGACAGGGCTCAGCCGGTGCTAGCGCAGGGGACTGGAGGTGCCGCACCGGCCCCAGGCTGTTGTGTCAGCCAGAGGAAGTCGGGTACGGATGGGTACGGTGGCGGGTCTGGTTCTTGGGGGCGGCGCAGCCATTTCCGCTCCGGCTCTCGGTCTGCCGGTAGGTGGCTTTCGGGCAGGAGAGGGCCAGGCGCCTGATGGGGGAGTTGGTTCAGTAGCTGGTTTGGCCAGATGGGTGGTTCCCAGTCGGGGTGTTCGCTGGCGTAGCGGCGGCCTGTGGGTGAAATCCAGCCGGGTGGTTCGGTGGAACTCGCCGTGGTGGGTTTCCAGGGTGTGGTGTGTTTGAGCCGGTGGTGCTTGGGGCAAGGCTGACCGAGATTGCTGATCCCGGTGGTTCCGCCCTGGTGCCAGGCGAGGAGGTGGTCGGCTTCGTTGTCCAAGGACTGGTTGTTGCAGCCGGGGAACGGGCACTTCCCGTCCCGCAATCTAAGCCATTGGCGCATCGCTTTGGGGATCCGGTAGCTGTCACGGCCGATTTCCAGCGGTGCTCCGTCGCGCGGGTCGGTCAGGACACGGTGGAACGAATCGGCGCCGTCGGCGACGAGGGTCCGCGCCATGGACGGCGGGATGGGCCCGTACCCGTCGAGCATCGCGGGTTCATCGGTCAGGCCCATCAGCGCAAACACCGGCACGGTCACGAGGACTTGGGCCTTGGGTGACGGGATCAGATCGGCCTGCCCGCCCAGAAGCCAAGCCGCGGCGCTGTCGGCGCGGAGTTGGGTGAGGGTCCTGGACTCGGTGGGGCCCTGCAGAGCGCGGGCGGCGGTGGTGGCGCGGTCCCAGATCCCGGAGGCCTGATTGGCCGGGAGGTAGGCGGAGAGCCAGGCCATGCCGTCCCGGTCCGGGGAGCATTCAAGCCGCCGGTCCGCCGCGCTGCGGGTGTGGCGTTTTTCGATGCTGTCCGGGTGGTGGCGTTCGCGCCAGGTCCGGGCCTTGTGACGGAACCGGGACGGGACCATTTCTCCGGCCGGCCCACCCCGTGCCGGGTTGGGTTCGTCCGGGTCCAGGAAATGCGCCTCCAACGCGTGCGCGGCAGCAGGATTCAGGTTGAGGGTTTCGTCAACCATGATCCGGGCGTGCTGCCACGAAATGGTCCCTGCTTCCAGGGCGGCGAGGGTCAATGGCAGAGTGGTGGTCAGGCGATGTGCCTCGCCTAGCAGCGCGTCACCCGTGCGTTCGCTGACGGTCAGGGCGCAGGCGACCTCGGCCACGATGCCCATGTCCTGGGCGGTCTGCTCCTGAGGGGAAGTGATGGGGCCCGCGATGGTCTGGGCCGCCTCGTCGTAACCGCTGGCGGCATGGACCTTCACGGCAGCGAACATGGCTTCCATCCCCACGGTCCCCGACAGGACGGTCAGGCACAGCTCAGCCTGCCAGCGAGACAGGTCCCCACACGTCGCGGACGGATCAGGTGCTAAAGGGGCATCAGCCGGGCCAGTTGCAGCCGGGCTGGCTGCTGGATCCACGGCCTTCCCACGAAGCACACCGGCCATCCGCAGGGCAGAGGCCGCGATGGTCTCCAGAATCTCTGCCGGTGCCGTGTTGTCCATACTTCCATCATGTCGAGGGGGTACGACATTTTAGGGTGACAGACTCCACATCCCGGCATGACAGGTCAGAACGCCCCGCGCCAGTAGCCTGTTCACCTCCGCCGCACTCCTGAAGGACATAACCATCAACCGCTCCGCCGCCACCAAAGCACTGACGCTGTTCACCACTCTGCTTCTCGCCAGCGCCCTCACCGGTTGTGACGCCGCCGCCCACGCCGCCGCCCAGGCCGCAACGCAGGCCGCAAACAAGGTGGCCGAAGGGGTCAGGGAAGCACCGTCGTCGGGCAACTCCGGCGAATCATCTGTGAGCCCAGCCGAGGTGGCAACGGCGCTCGCCCAGCTGGAGACTATCTCGGTGAAGGGGCGCGCACCCAAGACCGGCTACACCCGCGAGGAATTCGGCCCCGCGTGGGCGGACATCGACCGAAACGGCTGCGATACCCGAAACGACATCCTCGCCAGGGACCTCGACGGCGAGACGTTCAAGCCCGGCACGCAGAACTGCGTCGTTACGACCGGTACGCTGGCCGACAAATACACAGGCACAACCATCGACTTTGTCCGTGGCAACACCACCAGCTCCGCCGTCCAGATCGACCACCTGGTTGCCCTCAGCGACGCCTGGCAGAAGGGCGCCCAGCAGCTCAGCGCCGAACAGCGCAGGCAGTTGGCCAACGATGCCCTGAACCTCATGGCTGCCGACGGGCCCACCAACAGCGCCAAAGGCGACAAGGATGCGGCCACCTGGCTCCCGCTAAACAAGGCGTTCCGGTGCGAATACGTAGCCCGCCAGACCGCCGTGAAGGCCAACTACAGCCTGTGGGTCACCCAGGCCGAGCGGGACGCGATCGAAGGTATCCTGGCAGCCTGCAGTTAGGCTTTGACCGCGCTCAGTCCTTGAACAGGCCCGCGAGGTCCTCGGCCGTGATCGACCCGCTGGACAGGGCGTCGCCTTCCATCACATCCGCGAACAGCTGCGACTTCCGGGCTTTCAGGGCCATGACCTTTTCCTCGATCGTGTCCTTGGCCACCAGCCGGTAGACCATCACGTTCCGCGCCTGCCCGATCCGGTGCGTCCGGTCCACGGCCTGCGCCTCGGACGCGGGGTTCCACCAGGGATCGAGTAGGAAAACGTAGTCGGCCTCGGTCAGGTTAAGGCCAAAGCCGCCGGCCTTCAGCGAAATCAGGAACACCGGCGCACTGCCGTTCTTGAATTCGTTGACGACGTCGGTACGGTTCCGGGTGCCGCCGTCGAGATAGCAGAACTCGATCTTCTCCTCCACAAGCCGCTCGCGGACCTTGCCCAGGAACCCGGTGAACTGGCTGAAGATCAGCGCCCGGTGGCCCTCCGCCACCAGATCCTCCAGCTGCTCGAACAGCACGTCCAACTTCGAAGAGCGGACCCCGGACAGCGACGGATCGACCAGCGACGCGTCCAGGCTGAGCTGACGCAGCAGGGTCAGTGACTGGAAGATGGTGAACCGGTTCTTGTTCACGTCCTCGATCAGGCCCAGGATCTTCTGCCGCTCGCGCTGCAGGTGCGTCTGGTAGACCTTCTGGTGGCGCGGGTTCAGCACCACTTCGAGGATCTGCTCCTGCTTGGGCGGCAGGTCCTGGATGACCTGGTCCTTGGTGCGGCGCATCATCAGCGGACGGACGCGACGGCGGAGCTTGTCCAGCTGCCCCTTGTCGCCGTTCTTTTCCACCGGCTTCTGGTAGTACTCGGCGAACCGTTTGGGGCTGGAGAACAGGCCCGGCGCCACGATGGACGTCAGCGCCCAGAACTCCATAAGGTTGTTCTCCAGCGGGGTGCCGGTGATGGCCAGCTTGAACGCCGAGGGCAGCTTCCGGGCACACTGGTAGGCCTTGGACTGGTGGTTCTTCACAAACTGGGCCTCATCGAGCACCAGACCCGCCCAGGTCTTGGAGGCATAGGAGTCGTAGTCGATCCGGAACAGCGCGTAGGACGTGATCACGATGTCCGCTCCGGCGAGTTCAACGGCCGCATCCTGGCTGTTCTTGGCAAAGGTTTCGCTAACGATGCGAACCGTGAGGCCGGGAGCGAAGCGTGCGGCTTCCGCCGCCCAGTTGCCTACGACGCTGGTGGGGGCCACCACCAAAAAGGGAGTCACGCCGTCGGGCGCCGGAACATCGGGCGCTGGTGTTTCAGCATCCTCAGACACAGACGCAGCCTGCTCCTTCGCGGCGCACATCAGGGCGAGTGCCTGCACGGTCTTGCCGAGGCCCATGTCGTCGGCGAGGATCCCGCCGAGGCTGTGCCGGTACAGGAAGCTGAGCCAGTTGTAGCCCTCAAGCTGGTAAGGCCGCAGCTCGGCATTGAGCGAGGGAGGCAGCGGCAGCCCGTTGATCCCGCCTTCGAGCAGCCCGCCCACGGCCTCACGCCAGGCGGCGGCCTGTTCATCGACAATGCCAAGCTGCGCGAGCTCGTCCCAGAGCCCGGCCTGGAAACGGCTGATCTGCAGCGGCGCATCCTTGTTGTCCTGCAGCGAGCGGGCTTCCTCGATCAGGGCGCGCAGCTGGTGCAGTTCCGGCAAATCCAGCGAGAAGTACGCGCCGCTGGGCAGGAGCATCTTGGTCTGGCCCGCGGCCAGCGCGGAGAATACGGCGGCGAAGGAAACCGGCTGCCCCTCCAAAGAGATCTGGATGCCAAGGTCGAACCAGTCGCGCTGTTCGGTGGCCTTGGTGGAGATGGAAACGACCGGCGCTTCCTCGGCCTCGCGGTAGTCGGCGATGTCCCCGGCAGTGTCCACTGAAACGTCCGGGGCGTTCCGGAGCTCGGGCAGGACGTCTTCGGTAAAAGCGAGTGTGTCCAGGCCGTTCAGTTCGGCGGACGCGGACAGGCGTGGCGTGCCCCAGCCGCCGGTGGCCGATTCGCCCAGGGCCGGAACAACGTTCCACGGCTGGCCGATGCCCTCCAGGATGCGGGCCTCGGCGGTGTCGTCGCGGTAGCCGTGGTCGCCGGGGTGCCGCCACAGCGGTTGGGCCGTGACCAGGTTTCCGGACTTGTAGTGCCATTCCCAATGCAGCCGGACCCGGTGGTCCGCGCCGTAGTTGGCCAGCAGGGAAAGGGTCGGGAGGGCCAGGGCGGGCAGCGCCACCGACTCGTCCGTCGTCGTGACCCGGGCTGCCTGCTTCAGCTTCGGGTAGAAGCCGGTGAGGAAGCGCGTCTCGTCCTTCGCCGGAATGTGCAGCGTGCTGCCGGCCGTGACGAAGGTCAGCAGCTCCTCGCTCAGCCCGCTCTCCAGCGGCGCCAGCGTGATCACATTCTCCGCGGAAACCCCGGGCAAAGCCTCCCCGCCAGTGGTCAGGAAAATGCCGTGCGCGGGGCGGCCAATGGTCCCCACCGACGCCGGATCAACGTCTTCCCCCACAACGGTGATGGTGGGCGCGAGCTCCAGCCCGCCGTCGTCGTGCGTTGCGCCCGGAGCCGCAGCGTCCCCACCCACGGACGCGCCGTAACGGCTCAAATTAAGCCCGACGGCGGCGGGAGACTCGGCGAGCCGCACCGGCTCGGTGCCGCGGCTGTGCACCAGGGCGAGGCCGATCTTTTTGGCGTCGGTGAGCAGGCTCCACATGTTCTTCCCGGCGAACGTGTTCAGGCCCAGCCACAGCGCGGAGGAGTTATGAACCCGGTTGGCGGCGGCGGTGTGTGCGGCCAGGAATGCCTGCATCCACTCGATGTGCGCCTCGTTGCATTCGCGGCGGAAGTTCAGGTAGCTCAGGGTGTTCCAGGAGACGTCGCCGCGGATCCACTTGCCCTTGGCGCCCATGATCACGGGCCGGGCTTTGAGCTGGCGGACGCTGCGGAGCGGGTCGCGGCGGCCTGTGTAGGAGAAGTGCGGCGCCGGTTCCTCGATGTCGAACTGGAGTGCCAGCGGGATGCCGCTGATGGACTGCGTGATGCCGGGCTGCGAAATGAGCGGGCTCAGTGCCTGCTCCCAGTCGGCCAGGTCCAGGTTGGCGGGCTGGCGGGAAAGCCGGGAAACTTCAGCCGGGGCCAGGAGCTGGACGCGGATGGCAGGGTTGTCCTCGGCGGCGAACAGCAGCGCGGCCACATGCTTGCAGTCCTTGCGGACGGGGCAGCTGCAGACACCCACGGTGCAGCTCCAGCCGCCGGATTTCCGCACCAGCTTTGCCGTGGTGGAGTATGGGACGTCGGCACCTCCCCGGACCTTGCCCAGCATCAGTCCGGTGGCGGCGTCGAACGACATTCCGGAAACCCGGCTGCCCATGGCATACGCCAACCCGGCCGCGAGGGAGCGGTCGTTAATGGCGGGGGTCTGTATTGCCAGTGCCGCACTCTCGTCCGGTTGGGATGGCATGGTGCGCGCTACTTTCAGCTGGCCACGGGGGTGCCGTGTCCGATCGGAGGTTATCTGCTTCATCTTAGTTCGCCCGGCGGGAGCCTGAAACTTCGCCTGACGTTCACTTCCGCCTCAACACACCGCCGCCCCCGCCGACGTAGCGTGAAAGTGTCCTGAGCAGCACCGAAGCATTCAGCAGTGAGGAATCCCATGACCATGAGCCAGAACCCTGTCGTCCTGACCAAGGCCAGCATCGATGCAGGCAGCGAGGAGGTCGTAGATGCCAACGTTCACGTGGTGAACGCCATGTACGGGAAACTGCTCGACGCCGGCGAGATCGCGCCCGCGGCGCTCGGCAGCTACTACGTTGACTTCTACGTCACGCAGTCCTTGGAGGGCGGCTTCGCCCAGTACGTGTTCACCGCGGACCGCGACGAAGTGGACCCGCTCATCCGCGAGGGCCTCGCCGGGATGGGCGCAACCGCCCACCTGGAGCTCTTCAACCGGACCGTAGCGGCCTTTGATGCCCTGTCCGAAGAAGACGAGGAGCGCTACCTCGACGGCGACCTCGACACTGAGGAAGAGTCCAACGACGCCGTGCGCACCATTGAAGAGCTCGACGGCGAGTTCGAGGAGCTGTTCGAAACCGAAAACATCACGGCCCTCAACGCCGCCTGGCTCCTGTCCCAGGAGGGCCTGCTGGTGCTCGACGACGAGGAGCTCGACGCGTACATCGAGCGCCAGGTTGCGCTCATCCCCAACCTGGAGGAGCGCCAGGCCGCGGCCGACGAGGAAGCACTGGAGGACGCCCCGGACTTCGAGGTCATCATCCGCGAACTGTGCGACATCGCCGGCTACACGCTGCAGAAGATCACCATGGGCGACCCCAACTACATGCACGACGGCGAGAAGACGCTGGCCTGGCACTTCACCACGGACCACGGCGACTTCATCATGGTCGAGGATGACGAAGAGGCGTTCATGATCAACCCGGAGACCCAGGAAATCGTCGCCGCCGTTGAGTTCGAGGAAGCGGACGACGACGAGATGATCGACGCGTAGGACCCTCACCACGGTCCCGGGCCGGGTTCGTCGGAAGCTTCCGACGAACCCGGCCCGCCGTCGTTTCAGCTATTAGGTGTTCTGGTCCAGCGCCCTGGCCAGGATGTGGAGTGTGTCCAGGCGCAGCGCGACGTCCACGGCGGTGTTGGTGGTCCGGGTGACCTGGGCGAACTTCCGGCGCGGGCTGTGGAGCGAGACGTAGCCCTTCCGCATCTGGATCTCCACGCCCTCGGTGGCCGCCGCCCACGCCAGGAGCGCATCGGCGATGGGCCGCAGCTCCGGGTGGTTGATGTACTGGCCATCGATAAGCTCGTCGGCGTCGCGCAGCATGAATTCCGGATTCCGGAGTGATCGCCATGCCTCGATGCTAGTGCGGTCCATGGGCCGGAGCCGGGCCCTGGAAAAGAAAATTGGGAGGCGCCGTAACTTTCCCGGTCCGGCCAGCGATGAAGGGGGTGAAGGGTTCCTCACGGAGCCGGATCTGAATTGTTCTCTAGGTTTTGGAGTGTCACATGTCGTTGTTCACTGTTCTCGCCACCAGCAAAATCGCCGCCGGAGTACTCGCCGCGGGCACCCTGGCCGTCGGTGGAACCGGCGTCGCAGCTGCTTCCGGCGCCCTCCCGGCCGATGCACAGCAGACCGCCCACGAACTGCTCGGCGCCCCGGCCCCCAAGCTGGCCGCTGACGCCACCGAGTCGGCTTCCGCAAACGCTTCCGGTAATGCAGCAGTAACCGGCGAAGCAGCCGTCTCCGAAGATGAGGTCGCAGCCGAGGCCAACGCATCCGCCGCTGCCGGCACCGCCGTGGACGCAGCTGGCGCCGCAGCCTTTGGCCTCTGCACCGCCTTCGCCAACGGTGGACTGAACGAAGCCTCCGAGGGCTTCTCGTCGCTGATCATCGCCGCCGAGGGCGAAGGCAACGTTGACGCCTTCTGCACGGACGTCGTCGCACAGGGCGCCGCCTCGGCCGACGCCGACGCTGCTGGCGAGGGCTCTGCCTCCGCCAAGGCTGAGCGCCCCGAGCTGCCCGCTGTTCCTGCCGTGCCGGCAGTTCCGGGTGTCGACGGCGAGCCGTCCGTTCCCGCCGTTCCTGCTGTTCCCGCCGTACCGGGCGACGTTGTAGACGTTCCCGCCGTTTCGGGCCACTAGGACCTGCGCAGCTAGTGTGGACTGCGGGAACCGGCTCCGGACGGACCGGATTCCCGCAGTCCACATGGCAGCCAGATAGCTGACCGACCGCAGCTGACCCACAGCAGCGGAGCACGCCGCGCCGAATACCGGGATGAGCGACTACGCTGCCCGGGATGGAGGAGCCACTGGTGCTAGACACTTTGGCCGAAGAAGACATAGATACATTTGCAGACACAGCCGGTGCTGATCAGGCTGTGCTCTTCGGCGCTGTCTATCGAACCTTGTCCGGAGCGGTCCTGGGTTACCTCAAGGCCCGTGGCGTGGATGATCCCGAAGCTGTCACCCAGGATGTGTTCCTGGCGTTTTTCCCCAAGATTGGTGAGCTGACCGGCGGCCTCCAGGGCGCCAAGTCGTTGGTGTTTTCCATCGCCCACGCCCGGATGGTGGATTACTACCGGCGGGTTGAACGCAGGCCGGACTTCACTCCGTACGACCCCCTGCAGGACGGGCGCAGCACGGCGTCCGCGGAGGACCACGCCCTGGGCCACAGCGGCGGCGCGGCTGCCTTGCTTGAAGGCCTCGCCGATGAACACCGCGAGGTGCTGGCACTGCGGGTGGTGGCGGACCTTTCCATCGAACAGGTGGCCGGCATCATGGGCAAGTCCCAGGGTGCCATCAAGCAGCTCCAACGCAGGGCCCTGCAAAACCTCAAGGACCAGACTCTTAGAAGAAACCAGGCAGATCATGAGTGACACAGCAGGCTCACGCAACGGTTCCCGCGAGGACGCGTCTGGTGACCGGTTGCTGCTGGAGGCGGGGCTGGACGACGACGGCGGCCTCCGCCCCGTCCTGCTGGAGCTCCGGGCGCTCGCAGCCGAGCAGCCGGTACCTTCCGATGCGGTAGCCGCGCTTATGAGGCCTGCCGTGACGCAGACGCCTGCCGTGACACAGACTGATGTCCCGACGCCTGGACCGAGCCACGCGGCAGCGACCCGTCACCTGACAGTGGCGGTTTCCCCTCAATCAGAGCCTGCCGTAGCCCCCGCCGCGGCAACCGGCCAGCTCTCGGCGACAACCGACGAGCTTGCCGCCCGCCGTCGTGCCAAGCGCAGGATCACCCTCACTACATTGTCCGTGGCCGTCTCGCTGGCGGCCGGCGGCGCCGTTGCCGTGGCCTCCGACCAGCGGATCCGGGATTCCATCGGCCAGGTCAACCACGCAGTAACATCCTTCGTGTCCACCGTTGGCGGCGGGGCTGCGCCCGCGCCGGCGGAGACCCCGGCTCCGGGACCGGGCCAGCCCGCCGTCCCTGCCGTAGGACCCACCGGGACGGCGGACACTGTGCCGGTTCCGGCCGTACCGGGATCCGGTTCCAGCCAGGCCACGCAGCCCGCTCCGGCCCTTTCAGGTTCAGCGCCGGCAGTGCCCCTGCCGGACCTTCCCCTCCCCGGAAACGTCACATCGGGTATGCCGGGTGGGCCGCTGAACGGTGAGGGACAGCCCCCGGCTCTGCCCCTGCCGGCCACGCCTCCAGTCCCGCTGCCCGGCGTCCAGCCGTAGTTGCCCTGGTGAGCTGCGGCCAGGAGGCTGACCCGCCTACTTGATCATTTCGCCGGCCGGGTCCGACAGGTACCAGACGCCGCCAACACCCTGGCCCGTGACGTCGCCGGGCTTCTTGTCCTGTGCGAAGTAGTACAGCGGCATTCCGTTCAGGGTCACCTGCTTGGCCCCGTCCGGCGTCGTGATTGTCCCGAGCGTGCCGGCGACGCCTTCGGCGGCAGGCTTGGCCGCGGTGGTGAGGAGCGGTGGCCACGCGGTCAGGCACGCTCCCGTGCAGGCGCTGGTGCCGGAGTCCTTCACGTCCTTGGTGAAGAAATAGACGCTTATGCCCGCGGCATCCACCACGATGTTGCCGGCGCTGGAGGATGCTGTCTTGAGGTCGACGGCGGCCGCTGCGGTTGGGGAGCCGGCGGTCGGGGCGGCGGACGTGGCGGCCGGGCTGGTGGCCGCCGGAGTGGTTGTGGTGGTTCCGGGGCTGCCGCCGCAGCCGGAAAGTGCGGCTATGAGAGCCGCTGCGGCAAGACCTGTGCACAAATGCTGTTTCATGGGATGCTCCTCGGCTGGGGCCCGGTGTCGGATCACCGGGCACTAACCGGTACGACGTGCAGGGGTGAAGAATGGTTCAAGAACCGGCCCCCCTGTTTTCGGCGCCAGTTCCGAGGGACCACGGCCAGTGAACCTTTTGCGCGCGGGGGACGTCGTATCAGCCGGAAGGTACAGTCCGCCGGGACGGGGAACCAGGGACAGGAGGGCGGCATGCCGCTGGACGAGGACGTGGTGGCAGCGATCTACCGCGAACACGGCTCCGCCCTGCGCCGTTTTGTCCTCAGCGCGTCCCGCGACCCGCAGCTGGCAGAGGACGTGGTCCAGGAGACCGTGCTGCGCGTCTGGCAACAGGCCCCGGACATCACCGGAAGCCTCCGCAGCTACCTGTTCCGTACAGCGCGGAACATCATGATCGACAACTACCGCAAGGCCCAAAGACGCCCGGCCGAAGTGATGGAACACGAACTCGCCGATCCCGCCGAGGCCGTGGAACGCGTGGATGAACTCCTGAACCGTGTGCTGATGGAAGAGGCGCTGCTGCGGCTCAGTACCGAACACCGCGATGTCCTCGTCGCCCTCCACTACCGCCGTTTCACCGTCAACGAGGCCGCCGTGCAGCTGAACATCCCCAGCGGAACCGTGAAGTCCCGGGCCCATTACGCCGTTAGGGCGCTGCGGGCCATCCTCGATGAGATGGGGGTGGAGCGGTGAACGCCTCTGAGCTGCACCAGCTGCTGGGCGCCTACGTGCTCGGCGGGCTTGACCCCGCGGATTCGCAACGTTTCGAAGCCCACCTCGAAGACTGCGCGGACTGCCGGACCGAACTCGCCGAGCTCGAAAGCCTGCCGGCCCTGCTCGATGCGCTTCCCATCCCGGATGCGGTGGCGCTCACCGGGAGCGCCCGCCCCGGGGTGGCCCCTGAGCCAGCCAGCTCCGTGCCGCGCAGGGTCCTCGATGAACTGGCCACCCGGCGTCGTAAATTACGACTGCGGTGGGCGGCCGTGGTGGGCGCCGTCGCCGCGGCGTGCCTCGCCTTGGGGGTGGCCGCGGCCCCGCTGCTCAGCCGGCCGCCGGAGCCGGACGCCAGCTACTCGGTCCAGTCCGGCAATGGCCTTCAGTTCAGCATCGGCCTTGCCCGGAAAACATGGGGCACCGAGCTGGCCGTGAACGGCAGCAAACTGCCGCTGGACGGAACCCTCTCGCTCTGGATCCGGGACCGCGACGGCGGCGAGGACCGGGCATTTGCCTGGACCGCGACGCCGAGCGGGAGGGTGAAGGTCATGGGCGCCACGCCACTTCAGCTGGCCAGCATCGCCAGCCTGGAACTGCGGGACGAAACCCAGCACGCCGTGGCTGTGATTACGGTGCCGTGATCCCTTTGCCGGCGATCACGGTCCGGTGTTCACGGTGCTTGGCGGGCGCGGAACTCGGCCACCAGGGCCGGATCCTCGCAGGCCCGGGCAAACGCGTCGATCCTCTTAGTGATCTCACGGCCCAAAAGCCAGGCGCCCATCCGTTCAGCCACCGGCCGCAACCAGGCCGGGCGGCACGAAAAGGTGTACTTCCAGACCGCGCGGGTGCCGCCGTCGTCCGCGGTGAAACGCCAGCCGCCACCGAACTTCCCGAAAAACCACGGTCCGGACACCATGGTCATACCCACGTTCCTGGGTGGCGAATAGGAAACGTATTCGCTCACCATCACCAGGCCCAGGCGGGACACGGTCCGTGTCCGGACGCCCTTTCCGGCGGACGTTGCGCTGTTCAGGAAACCTTGGGCCGAGATGAACGGGTCCCATTTGAGCCGGAACGCGCCGGTGGTCTGGGAGAGGGCAAAGACTGTCTCCGGATCGAGGCGGATGAGTCGTTCGGCGCGTACCTGGGGCATGGACCCACCCTAACCGGAGGCCGGGTGTTCCGGGTTGGTGGGCATTCCGGGCCGGTCCCGGAGAATGCGCCCATCCCTACATTTTGGCCAGACGAGCCCGGACCACCATATAGAGTCCGTAGCAGATGAGGCCGGCGCCCACGGCGGCCAGTAAATACACGCCGAAGGGCTGGTCGCGCAGGGCCCTGAGTCCACCGTCCAGGCCCGTGGATTCATCCGGATGGGCCTGCAGGGTGGCGATGGAGATGAGCATCCCGGTCAGCAGCAGGACTATGCCTTTGGCGACGTAGCCGGTCACGCCCAAGGCGGAGACGGCCGTCCGGGCAGAGCGGGAAACGGGCATCGTGAGGTGCTTCTCGAACGTCTTCTTGATTCCGCGGATGCCGTAGATGATCCCGGTGATGGCCATGCCCAGACCCACGAGGACCAGCAGTGCTACGCCGCCGGGGGCCTTCATGACGGCGACGGTGAGGTCGCTCGCCGATTGCTGGTTGTCGCCCCCGGACCCTGTGCCCATGGCGAAGCTGGCCAGTGTCACGGCGAGCCCGGCAAACACCACGGCCTGCGCTGCCGCTTTGGCCTTTTTACCGACTTTGTCCTTGGTGGGCAGTCGGTTGTAGTCGAAGACGGCGTCGCTGGCCTGCCAGACGGCAAGGGCCGCGCAGGCGGCAAAGCTTGCCCACAGGAGGAACGGCCCGGCGGGCTGGCTGGCCAGTTCGGAAACAGCCCCGCTGAAGTCAGCATTCCCCGAACCACCCATGGCGAGGCGGATTGCGATGGCGCCCACCAGGAAGTGCAATAGGCCGCTTACCGCGAAACCCACCCTCGCCAGCAACTCCAGTGCGCGTGAGTTGGTGACGTCCTCCGCCGCACCTGCGGCGTCTTTGAGTTCTCTTTTGATGGCGCTTCCTTCGGGCCAGCGCCCGAGGGGCGCAGATTTGCGTGCCCCCCGCACAACCCCATCGTGCCACGCGAAGCCGGCCCCGAACAGTACCAACTTTTGCGCACCGCGGACCGACAGTAACTGCGTGTGCGTTGGTGTGCCCCGCGATGGGGAGGGTTCCCCATCGCGGGAGAATTGCCACCATGCGACGATATGTCCAGCGATAGAACTAACTCTTAATACTCTCCGGGGGAGACACCATGACTTTTTACGGCGCGGACGTCAGCCAGTTGCGGGAGCTGGCGAGGGCCGTTGACAAGGCGGCCGCGCTGCTCAGCAGCCGGGCCAGCTCCCTGCAGGGCCAGATCCAGTCCGCGCCATGGAAGGGTGCCGACGGCGAGCTGTTCCGGCAGGACTGGTCCGGCAACCACCGCCCCAGCCTGGAGCGGGTGGCATCCAGCCTCCGCCACAACTCCAAGCTGCTCCTGCAGCACGCAAACGAACAGGAACAGTCCTCTGCCGCGACCGGCGGCGGCAGCAGTGGCGGTGGCGGGACCAGCGTCCTGGACAAAATCAAGGACCTGGGCAGCCGCGCCCAGAACTGGCTGGAGGAACGGGTAGCGAAGGCGGCAGCGGCTGAGGCCTACCGCCAGGAGCTGAAGGAGGACATGGATGGCATGCTCAAGGCCAGCCCGGAAGAGCAAGCCAAGTGGTGGGCCAGCCTGTCCGAGGCGGACCGGAAATACCTGATCGAAGGCGAAGACGGGAACGGCCCGTTCAAACGACACCAAGCTCGAGAAGCTCTGACGTCCCGTGCCGGATCCGCACCTGCCAGCCAGCCCAGCCAAGTCTTACCGCTAAGGAGCAACCATGTCAGTTCATATCGAGTCCCCGCTGGGATTCACGGCAGACTTCCCCGAGCACACCCAGGTTCTGGAGGACTCCGCCGCCGGGCCAAACACCGAGCAGTATGGCCTGCTGGGCGGTGTCCTGGTGACGGTCATCAAGGACGACACCTCCGTGACCGGCGCCGCGCAGGCTAACGGCTGGACACACCTGATGTCAGGCTTCTACCTTGAAGACCGGGCCGGGACCATCCTCACCGAAGGCGAACTGAACGTACCCGGTAAGTCCTCGTACGCCGTCGTGGTTGGATACACGGATCCGGCAGGCGAGGCGAGGGTCGCGGCCACTGTGGGTGTTTGGGAGAACAACCGCTTCATCGGTGTTGTGGTGATCTGGCCGTGCGTGAACCCGGAGATCGAGCCGCGGCTGGGGATGCTCAAGGAGATCGTCGCCTCCATCAGCGTGAACTGACCCCAACTAAGTAGCGCTAACTGCCGTTTTGAGCCTTCAAAACGGCAGTTAGCGCTACTTACATTTCAAGGCTCAGCGCCGGCGGTAACAGAGGTCGAAGATCAGCCGGCCGGCCTCGTGGGCCTTCGCCTCGAAACTCGTGCGGATCCGGCCTTCAAAGCGCGGCGCCCAGCCGCCCGTTTCATCAACACCCTCGTTGGGGCCTGTATGCGCGGTGCTCACCGGCGCCCGGCCTTCGCGGACGGGCGCGCCGCCCACGAGAGTTTCGACGCCGGATTGCCACACCTGGGTGAGCGGACTTTCCGGCCCGTGGCGCTCGCCGGTGTGGAGGTTTTCGAAGTCCGGAGAGTCCGCGAGGACGTCGCGGACGTGGACAGCGTAGTTGGACCAGTCCGTGGCGACCCGCCACAGTCCGCCCTTGGTGAGTGCCCGTGCTGCCAGCTCGGCGAACTCCGGCTGGATGAGGCGGCGTTTGTGGTGCCGTGACTTGTGCCAGGGATCGGGGAAGAACACCCACAGCTCGCTGACGGATCCTGCCGGCAGCATGGTGGCGAGGACCTCGGGCGCGTTGGCTTCCACCACCCGGACGTTGTTCAGCCCGCGGCTGTTGATTTTGATGATGGTGTTGGCCAGCCCCGGTGTATAGACCTCGACCGCCAGGAAGTCCGTGTCCGGGTTCTCCTCGGCCGCGTGGCAGATGGCATCGCCCAGCCCCGAACCGATTTCCACAATCAGCGGTGCCTTGCGGCCGAACTCGGCCTCAGCGTCGAAGGTGTAGTCCGGGTGGACCGACGTGTTCGCGATGTGCCGGGGCACGTCCAGCGCCCACCGGTCCGAGTGTTCTTCCCACGCCGTCTGACGGCGCCCCTGGAGGCGGGTGCCGCGGCGCACAAAGCTCACCGGCCTGCCCCCGTACGTGCCGAAAGACGCCTGGGTACCGGGCGTCACCGGGCGCGGGACATGCGGAGGCTGGGGGGATTCTGGGGATTCGCTCATCCCTTCCAGAATACCCGGGGCCCACGCCCACGGCTTGGGCACTCACCTGAGCCACGAACGGGACGCGATGGAACGCGAAAATGGTCGCCCTGCGAGGTCGGAAAGGAAATGAAATCTCAGAAGAGGATCATAAAGTCCCCGTCCCTGAGCACGAGCACCAGGCCCACGGCAACCTCGGCCGCCGATATCCACAACGCGGCCACACCAGCCCGCCAACCGTTTGACCGACGCACAAATACGCGGAGCGAAACAATGCCGAGCGTCACTGCAAGCAGGCCAAACAGCGCCGGATAGCTCCACAGCACCAACGGTGCGACCCAGTCCAGCCGCCCAGGGCCCTCCGAAGGCCTCGTAAAGAAGGCCGCCAATAGGCTGAAGGGCACAGTCAGAAACATGCTCGCCGGGGCAATGAGGCTGAAGGCGAGGCTGGCTGTCCCCTCGCCACTGCCATGCGCCTTCGGCGAGGCCGGGGCGGACGCAACGGACGGATCGTGCAATGGTGCGAGGCTCATGGCTTCTCCCGAATGTTATGGCTGGGTACCGCATGCTGATCCCACGGTAGGTTCGCTCCAGGCGGGCAACCAGCCCTTTTCTGGTCTATGTGGATAACTCCGCGTGGCAACGAAGCCTGACAGAATGGGTCCCGTGACCCGTGCTGACAACGTTGACGTGCCTGGACTGCTGATCGACGCCGAAATCGACGACATCCCCCCAGCAGCCCCGACGCGCCTTCCGGGCCAATCGGGCAGCGGACCGGAGAGCCCGCAGAGCAGCCGCCGGGCCCTGGCCTATCTGGGCCTCTGCCTGGTGCTTATCGGGCTGAACCTCCGCACGGTTTTCTCCAGTTTCGCCGCGGTTCTTCCGGAGATCACGTCCGACGCCGGCCTCCCGGGCTGGGCCGTTGTGGTGCTCACCACCGTGCCAGTCACGCTCCTGGGTGTTTTCGCACCGCTGGCCCCTGTCCTTGCCCGCCGGTTTGGCGCCGAACGTGTCCTGCTAGGCGCCATGGCAGTACTCACGGCGGGGCTGCTGCTGCGGCCCGCGGACATCGGCGGCCTGGTTCCCGGTGCCGGCCATCTGCCTACCTTGCTGGCGGGAACTGCTGCCTGCGGTGCCGCCATCGCCCTGTGCAACGTGCTGCTGCCAGGGCTGGTGAAGCGCGATTTCCCGCACCGGCTGGGACTCATGGGCGGGCTATACACCACGGCCATCTGCGCCTCTGCCGCCCTCGGAGCCGGCTTTACCTACCCCGTCTTCTCGGCGACGGGGGAGTGGACCTCGGCGCTGTGGTTCTGGGCGGTTCCTGCCGCCGTCGTACTTTTGCTGTTCCTTCCGGTGGCACTTCGCCAGCACCCTGTCCGGCACCAGGCCGGCAACCTCGGCGTCAACGTGTGGCGTTCGGCGGTGGCATGGCAGGTGACCATCTTTATGGTGCTGCAGGCCATGATGTCCTTCAGCGTTTTTGCCTGGCTGGCGCCGATCCTGCGCGAACGCGGCGTGGACGGCGCAACGGCAGGCCTGATGGTGTCCGTTTCGATCGTGCTCCAGATGACGGGTTCGCTGTTTGCCCCTGCACTGGCGGCGAGGTTCCGTGACCAGCGGGCCATCGCGGTGGTGGTGGCGCTGATGACCGGCGGCGGATTTGCGCTGAGCATCTTCGGACCCCTGGAACTCATCTGGGGGTGGACCTCGCTGCTGGGATTGGGGCAGGGAAGCCTCACCGCGGTGGCCCTGACCATGATCATGCTGCGGACGCGCGACGGCCACACCGCCGCGCACTTGTCCGGGATGATGCAGGGCGTGGGCTACGGGCTGGGTTCCACCGGCACGCTGATGGTGGGCCAGCTGCACCAGGCCACGGGATCGTTCACGGCCGCCGGGGTGCTGTTCCTGGTGGTCGGTTCGCTGGCCGCGGTGTTCGGTTACCGCGCGGGCCGGAACCGCTACGTCGGCGGCTCCAGCCGATCGGGCCATTAGCGTGCCCGATTCCGCCCTGCCGGCCACGCATTCCGCCACCACAGCCGGGATCCTGCAGCGACCGTACCTGTGGGTGACCATCGGCGCGTGTGCCCTGGTGTTCCTCGCGGCCTTCGAATCGCTCGCCGTGACCACCATCATGCCTGTCGTCAGCCGCGAGCTCGACGGCGCCAGCCTGTATGCGCTGGCCTTCGCCGGGCCGCTGGCCGCCGGTGTGATCGGGATGGTGGCGGCCGGAAACTGGTCGGACCGCCGCGGCCCAACAGTCCCGCTGCACGCCTCCGTGGCGTTGTTCGTGCTGGGCCTGATCATCGCGGGCACGGCCGTGTCCATGCCCATGTTGGTTGCCGGCCGCCTGGTGCAGGGGCTTGGCGGCGGGGCGCTGACGGTTGCGCTCTACGTGGTGGTGGCCCGCGTCTACCCGGCCGTCCTGCACCCCGGGATTTTTGCCGCCTTCTCGGCCGCGTGGGTGATCCCGTCCCTGGTGGGCCCGTTCGCGGCCGGCATCGTGGCGGAGGTCCTGAGCTGGCACTGGGTGTTCCTGGGCGTGGTGGGCCTGGTGGTGCCCGCCCTCGTGATGATTGTTCCAGTGCTCCGCGGCATCGACCGGCCTTCTGTGCAGGCCACGGTCCCGCCCTGGGCGCTGGGCCGGCTGGCCTGGGCGGCGCTCGCCGCGCTCGCTGTGCTGGGGCTGAACCTCTCCGCCGGAGTCACTATCGCGGGCGTTCCCGCAGCCCCGGCACTCCTGGCCGCGGCCGCCGTCGTGACTGCCCTCGTGGCCGTGCGGCCGCTGGTACCGCGCGGAACGCTGCTCGCCCGCCGCGGCCTCCCCAGCGTGATCCTGACCCGCGGCCTGGCGTCTGCCGCATTCTTCGGTGCCGAGGTCTACCTGCCGTACCTGCTGATCGAGGAGTACCAGTTCCCACCGACGTTCGCCGGCCTGGCACTCACCGGAGGCGCGTTGTCGTGGGCAGCCGCCGCCGCCATTCAGGGCCGCCTCGGCACCCGGCTGCAGCACCGGGCGGCGGTGCGCATCGGCTCAGCGCTGGTGCTGGGAGCCATTCTCCTCACGTTGGCGACGTCGGCGCTCCACTGGCCCGCCGCCGTCGCGATTGCCGGCTGGCTCTTCGCCGGCGGCGGCATGGGGCTGCTGTATCCGCGGCTCAGCGTGATGACGCTCGCCATGTCCACCAAGGAAAACGAGGGCTTCAACAGCTCGGCGATGTCCATCTCGGACTCGCTGGGCGGGGCGCTGGCGCTCGCCGCCACGGGCATCGTGTTCGCGGCGTTTACGACGACGGCGGGATCGTTCGCGGGGGTCTTCGCACTGACGGCGGTGGTGGCCGTCGCCGCGGTTGCGGTGGCGCCGCGGGTTTCCCGCTAACGCCCGGAGTTTTTGTCCAGATAATCCGAGTTGCGCGCCCGGGAAGGCGCGTTATCTGGACAAAAAGTCAGGCCAGCCGGGTGGCGCGGAGTATGGTGTCGCCGATGGTGGCTTCCTCGCCGTCCGGGCCTGTTGCCGTCCGCTCCCGCGTGGTGTTGACCTCCAGCTGCCAGTCCGGCGAGTCCAGGCCGAGTTCCGCCACGAGCTGCGCCGGGGTGTAGAACATCTCCGGTCTGGTGTGGTTTCCCCATGGCGGCAGGTGGTCCGGATGGTGGCCCACGATCAGCAGCGTGCCGCCCGGCTTGACCGCCGCAGCCGCCATCCGCAGCGGACCCTGCCACGCCAGGTGCGGCGAATGCAGGAACTGCGAAGTCACCAGATCAAAGGTGGCCGCGGGCTGCCACTCCTCCAGGTCACACTGTTCCCAGTGGATGCGGCTGGGAATTTCACCGGCTCCCTGCGCGTGCACACTCTCGCGGTCCAGGGCCGCCTTTTCGTGGCCGAGCGCCCGATCCAGCGCGACAGCGGAAACGTCGACGCCGGTGACGGTCCAGCCCTGCTGGGCGAGCCAGATGGCGTCGGCCCCTTCGCCGCAGCCCAGGTCCAGGGCCTTGCCCGGCTTCAGTCCCGCGCCTTCGCGGACCAGTTGCGGGTTGGGTTTCCCGCTCCAGAATTTCGGCTTGCTCCGGTACCTTTCGTCCCACGCCTCGGCGGCACTGCGCTGCGGTGCATCCCCCAGCCGGGTGTCGCCGTCGTCCGTTGTGTGGTGGTGGTCCGCACCCTGTTCAGTCATGCCTCAAGCCTGCGCCTGCCGGGCACCCAAAGGCAACGCCAGCACCCCCTGCCCCACCTGCATGAGAGAGGCCAAGGCGCGGGGATGGTACGCTTATGGGACTTGATGTGCAGTGATGCCCGCTCGTCCCTTGATTTGGGAAGCGGGTTTTTTCATGTGAGAGGCACATCCTGCGTCGATGAACGCGTTCCATTTGGTCCCAGCCGCCGCCCTGAATTGGGCAGCAGCACGGTTGATCACCTGACTTTTCTTCGGCGAAACCCTTGAGCCAACCGGCATCGGGGGCCGATATCCGCACGGATACCGCCTGAAAGACCATGAAATATATGACTACTTTTGCTGCCCTCGGCACGCCCAAAGCACTCGCCGACACCCTCACCGCACAGGGAATTGTTGAGCCGTTCCCCATTCAGGTCAAGACCCTCCCGGACACCCTGGCCGGACGCGACGTCCTGGGCCGCGGCCGCACCGGTTCCGGCAAGACCATCGCTTTCGCCATCCCGCTTGTAGCACGACTCGCTGAGCGGGAAGCCAAGCACTTCCGCAAGCCCGGCCGCCCCATGGGCCTGGTCCTCGCCCCGACCCGTGAACTGGCCACCCAGATCAACGCCACCATCGAGCCGATGGCCAAGGCCATGGGCCTGACCACCACCGTGATCTACGGCGGCATTTCCCAGGCTCGCCAGGAAAAGGCACTGCGCGCCGGCGTCGACATTGTCATCGCCTGCCCGGGCCGCCTGGAGGATCTGATCCGCCAGCGCATCCTGACCCTCGAAGGCGTCGAGATCACCGTGCTGGACGAGGCCGACCACATGGCAGACCTCGGCTTCCTCCCGGTGGTCAAGAAGCTCATGGACATGACCCCGAGCCAGGGCCAGCGCCTGCTGTTCTCCGCAACCCTGGACAACGGCGTGGACAAGATCGTCCAGCGTTACCTGTCCAACCCGCTGACCCACGCTGTGGACGAATCACAGGCCGCCGTGACCACCATGGAGCACCACGTCCTGGTGGTCAACGACCAGACCGTCAAGAAGCAGCTGATCGTTGAGCTCGCCTCGGGTGCCGGCCGCCGCGTCCTCTTTATGCGGACCAAGCACCACGCTCGCAAGCTGGCCAAGACCCTGACCGACGCCGGGATCCCCGCCGTCGACCTGCACGGCAACCTCTCGCAGAACGCCCGTGACCGCAACCTGGCCGAGTTTTCCTCCGGTGACGTCCGCGTCCTGGTGGCCACGGACGTCGCAGCCCGCGGCGTCCACGTGGACGACGTCGAACTGGTGATCCACGTGGATCCGCCCACAGAGCACAAGGCATACCTCCACCGCTCAGGCCGTACGGCCCGCGCAGGTTCGGACGGCACCGTTGTCACGCTGACCCTCCCGGAGCAGCAGTCCGACGTCAAGAAGCTGATGAAGGCTGCCGGCGTCGAGGTTAACTTCGAGCGCGTCACCGCCAACTCCCCGCTGGTTGCTGAGCTCGTGGGCGAAATGGCCGACAAGATCGATCCGCGCACCCGCGCCGCTCTGTTGGCCAAGAAGTCCGCGCAGGGTGGCGGCACCTCTACGGGTGCCAACGCCGAGCGCAAGCGCGCCCGTCGCAGCCAGGAAGGCCCCACAGCCGGTGGCCGTGGCGGCCGAGGTGGACGTGGACGCGTCTCCGCTGAGCCGACCCGCACCGATCTTCCGAGGGCCGAGCGCCGCGCTGTTGCCTACGAAGGCCGCACGGAGGCACGGGCAGCATTTGACCGTGTAGCTGAGCAGAACGAGGACCGCGCCATTGCAGCAGCTGCTGCTCGCCGCAATTCCCGCGGCGTCACAGCCTCCACGCACCGCAACGACGTCCCCGCAGCAGGTGGCCGTGCAGCGGCCGGCCGCGGTTCAGACGGCCGCGCTGCTGAAGGCCGCACGGATTCACGCGTTACCCGCAGCGATGCCCCCCGCGGCGGCACGGGCCGCCCGGCTACCACCGGCGGACAGCGCGGCGGACGTCCGGCAACGGGCCAGCGCGCAGCCGGGGCCCGCACCGCAGGCGCCGGTGCAGGTGCCCGCACGGGTGGATCCGGCCAGCGCTCCGGAGCCTCCACGGGCAACTCGGGCAACGGCGGCAACGCCGGGAACAAGGCTGTTTGGTCCTCCAACACCGGCGGCACGTCCGGTGGCTCGTACGCCGGTAACGGTGGCGGCAACGGTGGCGGCAGTGGCCGTCCGGCACGCAGCGGTCCCCGCCGCGCGTCGGCCCCGGCCTCGAACGAACGCCGCAGCCGCTAAGCAGCCCTAACCGCCATCGTGTGCTCCGTAACCGCCGTTTAGAAGGTTCATAACGGCAGTTACGGAGCACTCGATTGGTTGTTAACCGGAACTACCAGCCGCGGGCACGCCACTCCTCAAGGTGCGGGCGTTCCGCACCCAGGGTGGTGGGGCTGCCGTGGCCCGGGTGCACCAATGTGTCATCCGGGTAGGCCTCGAACAATCGCGCGGTGACATCGTCCAGCAGCGACGTGAACCGCTCAGGATCATTGTCGGTGTTGCCCACGCCGCCCGGGAACAACGAATCCCCGCTGAAAATGTGGGCAGGACCTTCCGGGTCCTGATACACAAACGCGATCGATCCCGGAGTATGGCCGCGCAGGTGCACGGCGGTGAGCTCGAAGCCGTCCACGGCGCAGGTGTCCCCATGCTCCAGGGCCCGGTCCACGCGTACTGGCAGCGCCTCGGCGTCGTCCTTTCCGGCAACGGTTGGGGCGCCGGTCGCTTCCACCAACGCCGGCAGTGCCCGCACGTGGTCCCAATGCTGGTGCGTCGTTGCAATCTGCGCCAGTTTGGTTGTGGCCGCGGTATCGGCAGCGGCGTCCGCGAGCATCGCCTGGATGGCCGGAAGGTCGTCTGCGGCATCAATCAGTAGCTGTGCGCCGCTGGCCTTCGCGGTCAGCAGGTACACGTTGTTGTTCATCTCGCTGACGGAGATGCTGCGGATGGTGATGTCGCGTAGGTCGTGAATGAGCGTGTCCATGGGCTTCAGTCTATTCACGGCCCTGGGACACCCAATTGGGATCCGCCGAGCGGGAGCCGACGACGGCGTCCGCAGCCTGGTCCAGCGCCTCCAGTTGCGCCGGGGTCAGGTCCAGGGACAGGGCGCCCAGGTTTTCGTCGATCCGGTGCGTCTTGCGCGTGCCGGGGATGGGGACCACGGCCAGTCCCCGCCGTTTGCCCTGCTCCAGCAGCCACGCGAGTGCAACCTGGGCGGGCGTAGCGGACAGCTCGGCCGCGACCGACCGCACAGCCGCCACGACTCCCTGGTTCGCGTCAAAGGCGTCCGCGGCGAACCGCGGTATCCGGCGTCGGAAGTCGTTGGCTCCCAGGCTGGAAGCGTCCACCGTGCCGGTGAGGAATCCCCGGCCCAGTGGCGAATACGGCACAAAGCCCACGCCCATGCTGGCCGCGGCCGGAACCACGTTGCGTTCCACGTCGCGGCTCCAGATGGACCATTCGCTTTGGACCGCGGCGATGGGGTGCACGGAGTAGGCTTCGGCCAGCTCCTGCGCGGTCACCTCTGACAGGCCAAGGTGTTTGACCTTGCCCTGCTGCACCAGCCCCGCCATGGCCTCCACGGTTTCCACAATCGGAACGCGGAGGTCACGGCGGTGCATGTAGTAGAGGTCGATCACGTCCGTGCCAAGCCGCTTTAGGCTGGCGTCGACGGCCTGCCGGACGTAGGCGGCATCTCCCCGGACATCCGTGTAGCCATCAGCCGGCGAGCCCACCAGGGAAAACTTGGTGGCGAGCTGCAATTCACCCCGCCGGGTCCTTGAGCAGCTGCGCGATGAGTTGCTCGTTGCTGCCTCCGCCGTAGATGTCCGCGGTGTCAATGAAGCTGACGCCGGCATCCACCGCATGGTGCAGGGTTTTGAGGGCCTCGTGCGGGTCAACTTCGCCGTAGACCGGGGTGAGGGCCATGCCGCCGAAACCGAGGGGGCTGACGTTGAGGCCGTCGCCGAGGTGTACCAATGGTGCAGTCATGTGCGCTCTCCATTCGTTTGTGGATTCTCGTCCCAGCCAAGAACCCCGGCCCTTGCCCGAGTATTCCTAGGCAGTGTCCTGGATTCCTAGCCGGTGGCCTGGCCCCACGGGATGATCCGGTCGGCGCCCCGGCGCGTGGCCTCGATCATCACCGCGTTGGCTTCATCCGGGCCCGCCGCCCATGCCTCCGCTGCGGCCCGCTCCATGCCGAACTCCACGTGCCGGTCCACCAGCCGGGCCAGCCGCAGCGCGGGAGGGCTGTCCATGAACCAGACCTCATCCAGCTGCGCCCTGACGTCCTTCCACTGAGGCGTCTCCGCCAGCAGATAGTTTCCCTCGGTGATCACCAGCGGCACGGACGCGGGGACTGCGATGGACGCGGCCACCGGTTCGTCCAAAGTCCGCCGGAACTCGGGCGCGTACACCACTGCCTCTTCTCGCCGCACGAGCCGCTGCAACAGCGAGAGGTAGCCGCCGACGTCGAACGTGTCCATTGCGCCCTTGCGCTGCCGCAGCGGTGTGCCGTTGATGATCGCGTTGCCCAGGTGGAAGCCGTCCATCGGCACCACGACGGCGGTATCAGGACCGAACTCCCGCTGCAGCCGGGCCGCAAAAGTCGATTTACCCGAGCCGGGCGCACCCGTGATGCCCAGGAGTGTGCGCCGGCCGCTATCGAGCCTGTGCCGCAGGGCGTCGAGTGCCTGCTGTACTTCGGGGGAGTCCATGGCAAAAGCCTAAACCGGCCGCTGGGTCTCCCCGGCTTTCGCGCGCACCCACGGGATTCCGACGGCGGGTCGCCGGGACACGCAGTCGGACGGCCTCAGAGGTGGGGAGACTCAGCGGGGGGCAGCGGCGGAAGGGACGGGGGCCGCAGCAGGTTTAGCCGGCAGGGCTTTCAGTCCGGCCGCGCAGCCCACAATCCCCCCAATGAAGAGCACCTTCAACAAGCTGAAGGGTTCGACGCCGGTGGCCATCGCCCAGCCCACCGTAAGGGCAGCCCCGATCCCCACCCAGACGGCGTAAGCCGTTCCCAGCGGAATGCTGCGGATGGCCAGGCCGAGACCGACCATGCTCAGGGTGGCCGTCACGGCGAAAACAAGAGTGGGCAGGGGCCGGGTGAAACCGTCGGACTGGCCCAAGGCGGTGGCCCAGACGGCTTCCAGTACGGCGGAGGCCAGCAGCATCAGCCAGGCAGTGGAACGCTGGTTCATTACGCCACCACCTTCAGGCCAACCACGCAAGCGGCGATGCCGGTGAGCAGCAGCAGGCGCGCCGTCGTCGGACGTTCCGCCTTGGTGATGATCGCGTAGGCGGAGGTCAGCACCACGCCCACGCCCACCCACACGGCGTACGCGGTGCCGGTTGGGATGGACTGCATGGCGATGGCGAGGCCGGCCATGCTGGCGAGGACGGAGACCAGGAAGAGGAGGGCGGGCGCGAGGCGGCGCCGGCCGGTAGCTTGGAATGTCCGGTGCAGGGCGGCGGCCCAGACGGCCTCCAGCGCCCCGGAAAGAATGAGGATTAACCACGACATGACAGATCCTTTGGCCAGTCTTGTCGCGTGCCGGGTACTGAACCGTCGTCCGGAGGGTCCTTCGCGGAGCCTTGTTTCCAGCTTAGCAACGCCCGACGGAGGGTGGCCGGGTTGGTGGCCAACCTCACCGCAGCGGTCCCCGCCCAACTAGGTAGCGCTAAGTGTCGTTTTGAGGGCTCAAAACGACACTTAGGACCCGTCAATATTCAACACGCGGCTATTGTGATTTGTCGGGTTTGAGAGTGTAGTTCCATTCGCCGTGCCATTGATGGCGGGTGATGGGAAGGGCCGCCATTTCGGTGTCGC
>NZ_JBTNDK010000038.1:0-24908 GCF_054511035.1 Pseudarthrobacter sp. MDT1-22
CGAAGTCGGCACCGGCTACTTCGACGACATTGCAACCGCGCTCAACCCGAACGCATCAACCCTGGCACTGGTGGGATCCACCGAAGAAGGCCAGTTCCACTAAGCCCGTACGGGCAGGATGCCGGTGCCAACTTTATCGCCGCGCAAGGCACCACTGCCTCCGCTCTGTGCCGCCAGCCAAGGTAACCTCCCGAACGAGGCCTCTGGCCGGAGGGCATACCCAACTTTTTTCAAGGAACAGCTCCCATGAACAGCTTCACTGACAACTTCACGATCAACGGGGTCATGCTGACGGCCCGGCCGGTGCACCGGCAGGACGAGGTTCTTACTCCGGACGCGCTGGAGTTTGTCGCCAAGCTGCACCGGGCAACTGCTGAGCGTCGGCAGGAACTGCTGCAGGCCCGCAGGGCCCGGCGGGCTGAGATCGCCGGCGGCCAGGATCCCCGGTTCCTGCCGGAGACCGAGGACATCCGCAACGACCCGTCGTGGCGCGTCGCTCCGCCGGCCCCGGGTCTGGAGGACCGCCGGGTGGAGATCACCGGACCGGTGGACAAGAAGATGACCATCAACGCGCTGAACTCCGGTGCGAAGGTCTGGCTTGCGGACATGGAGGACTCCTCCACGCCGTCGTGGCGGAACGTCATCAAGGGCCAGCTGAACCTGACCGACGCGCTGGAACGCCGGATCGATTTCACCTCCCCGGAGGGCAAGGAGTACAAGCTCCGCGCCGCCGGCGAGCTGCCCACCATCGTGGTGCGCCCCCGAGGCTGGCACCTGCCCGAGAAGCACATGCTGATTGACGGCACGCCGATCGCCGGCGGGATCGTGGACTTCGGCCTGTTCTTCTTCCACAACGCCCGCCGCCTGATCGCCCAGGGCAAGGGCCCGTACTTCTACCTGCCCAAGATCGAGAACCACCTCGAGGCACGCCTCTGGAACGACATCTTCGTGCTCGCCCAGGACCTGCTGGGCATCCCGCAGGGCACCATCCGCGCCACCGTCTTGATCGAGACCATCACCGCGGCGTTCGAAATGGAGGAAATCCTCTACGAACTGCGCGACCACGCCGCGGGCCTGAACGCCGGCCGCTGGGACTACATCTTCTCCCTGATCAAGAACTTCCGTACCCGCGGCCCCCGGTTCGTCCTGCCGGACCGTGCCCAGGTGACCATGACCCAACCCTTCATGCGCGCCTACACCGAACAGCTGGTCCGCGCCTGCCACAAACGCGGCGCGATGGCCATCGGCGGCATGGCCGCCGCCGTCCCCAACCGCAAGGACGCCGAAGCCAACGCGATCGCCATTGAAAAGGTCCGGGCGGATAAGACCCGCGAAGCCGGCGACGGTTTTGACGGCTCCTGGGTGGCCCACCCGGACCTGGTTCCGGTATGCCGCGAGGTGTTCGATTCCGTCCTCGGCGGCCGCCCGAACCAGCTGGACCGGCTCCGCGAGGATGTGACCCCGGACGACCGCGCCTTGCTCGACATCGCTCCCACCACCGGAACCATCACCGAACAGGGCATCCGGAACAACATCGAAGTGGGCATCCGCTACATCGAGTCCTGGCTGCGCGGGAACGGCGCCGTGGCCATCCACAACCTGATGGAGGACGCCGCCACCGCGGAGATCTCCCGCTCGCAACTGTGGCAGTGGATCTTCTCCCACGCCATCACGGACCAGGGTGACGTCGTCACCCGCGAGTGGGTGGAGGACATGCTCGACGAGGAGTTCGCGAAACTGGAACGCTTCGACGGGGACCGCTTCGCCGACTCCCGCGACATCTTCGAAGAAGTCACAATGAGCCGGGAGTTCCCGGACTTCCTGACCCTCCCTGCCTACGACCGGTTCCTGCACGAGGCCATCGACCCGGGCGTCACCGAACCCGTGGCCGGCTGACGGCCTCGGACAGCGATGCGGTCAGAACTCCCGCATTCCGCCGCAACAGGAAGCCCGACCGCCGGGCGCGGGGGAACCTGACCGCACGTGGTACCGGCAGGGTGTCCCGGGGTCGCCCGGGACACCCTGCTGCACGCCGGACAGCATCGCAGGCCAAGGCGCCGACCAAGCCGCCGGCCGCCGGGCCGATCGTCCCGGAGAGGGCGCCATCCGGCCCCGGACGGGACCGGGCGCCACAACCACCAGCCACAGGATTAACACGGCCTGAACCCTCCACCAGGAAAGGCTCCACGAATGAAGAGAATGCTGATTATCGGCCCTCCAGGCTCCGGCAAGGGAACCCAGGCGGAGAAAATTTCCGCGCGCCTGGGGGTGGTACCGATTTCCACCGGGGATATTTTTCGTGCCAACGTCCGGGACCGGACGCCGCTGGGTATCGACGCGGCCGCCTATCTGGATAACGGTGATTTTGTCCCTGATGAGATCACCAACGCCATGGTGCGCGCGCGTCTGGGGCAAGAAGATGCACGGGAGGGCTTCCTGTTGGACGGCTACCCCCGTACCGGCGCCCAGGTTGAAGAACTGGATGACATTCTTGCCGGCCAAGGGCAGGAACTGGACCTGGTTCTCCAACTCAGCGCCGGGGACGAGGAGCTCGTGGGCCGCCTGCTGGGCCGGGCAAAAGAAGCCGGACGCAGCGATGACACCGAAAAAGTCATCCGCCACCGGCTGGCGCTCTATCACGGGCAGACCGAGGCCGTTCTGGCCCGCTACGCCGAACGCGGCCTCCTGGTCAGCGTTGACGGCTTCGGTGCTCTGGGTGTGGTGACCGACCGGGTAATGCGTGCCATCACTGTCACCAGCGGGCGGCGTTAGCCGCACACGAGACCCACTGGCGCACGTTCCCCTGCCGGGAGCGGGCCAGGACCATACCCGTCTTCTCCGGAGGCCTGAGAAGAATCGACAGCGCAGATCCGGGATGTGGTTGCCGTATCGTTGTTGTCCGATCACTGTGACAGGGCACGTGAAGCCTGGCCCGGTGCCAGGGATGCACATAAATTCTTGAACGTAAACGAAGGGGTTTACACATGTCCGATAACCATGGCGAAGGCCCAGCAGTCCTTGCGGATTCATCCGGGCGCGGGGACGCGTTGGAGAACTTGCTGCACGAAAACCGCCGGTTCGTCCCCAGTGAGGAGTTCGTCTCCGGCGCCGTCGCCGGGGCCGGCCTCTATGGGGAAGCGGAGAAGGACCGGCTCGGTTTCTGGGCCCGCCAGGCCCGGGACCTGCTGAGCTGGGACCGGGACTTCACACAGACCCTGGACTGGACCAACCCGCCGTTTGCCCAGTGGTTTGTGGGCGGGGAGATCAACGCCGCCTACAACGCACTGGACCGGCACGTCAAAAACGGTCTCGGGGACCGGGTGGCCATCTACTTTGAGGGCGAACCCGGCGATACCCGCACCTACACGTATGCCCGGCTGACGGAGGAGGTCAAGAAGGCCGCCAACGCCTTCGAAACGCTCGGGGTGACCAAGGGCGACCGGGTGGCCGTCTACCTGCCCATGATTCCCGAGGCGGTCATCACGATGCTGGCCTGCGCCCGTATCGGGGCGGTCCACTCCGTGGTATTCGGCGGGTTTTCCGCCGATGCCCTGCGCAACCGGGTTGACGACGCGCAAGCCAAGCTGGTTGTCACCTCTGACGGCACCTATCGCCGCGGCAAGCCCAGCGCCCTGAAGCCGGCCGTCGATGAGGCACTGAGGACCGAAGGGCACACGGTCGGTCACGTCATCGTCGTCCGGCGCAACGGGGAACCGGTGGCCTGGACGGAGGGCCGGGACCTCTGGTGGGAGGACACCGTCGGTACGGCGTCACCGGAGCACGCCCCCGTCGGCCATGATTCCGAGCACCCGCTGTTCATCCTGTATACCTCCGGGACCACGGGCAAGCCCAAGGGCATCCTGCACACCACCGGCGGATACCTGACCCAGTGTGCGTACACACACCGGACCGTGTTCGACCTGAAACCGGAGACAGACGTCTACTGGTGTACCGCGGACATCGGCTGGGTGACCGGGCACAGCTACGTCACCTACGGCCCGCTGGTCAACGGCGCGAGCATGCTCATGTATGAAGGAACGCCGGACAGCCCGCACCAGGGCCGCTGGTGGGAACTGGTGGAAAAATACAAGGTCTCCATCCTGTACACCGCACCGACGGCGATCCGGACCTTCATGAAATGGGGCCGGGACATCCCGGCCAGGTATGACCTTTCCTCGCTGCGGGTCCTGGGCTCGGTGGGCGAACCGATCAACCCCGAAGCCTGGATGTGGTACCGGGAGGTCACCGGCGGCAACGGCGGCAAAAAGACGCACCCGGCACCCATCGTCGATACCTGGTGGCAGACCGAGACCGGGGCCATCATGATCGCCCCGCTCCCCGGGGTCACCGCCACCAAACCCGGTTCCGCGCAGACCCCGCTGCCGGGCATCGTCGCGGACGTGGTCGATGAAGCGGGGGAATCCGTGCCCAACGGCCACGGCGGCTACCTGGTCATCCGCGAACCGTGGCCCTCGATGCTGCGCGGTATCTGGGGCGATCCGGACCGGTATAAAGACACCTACTGGTCCCGGTTTAAGGACATGTATTTCGCCGGCGACGGGGCCAAAAAAGATGAGGACGGGGACATCTGGCTCCTCGGCCGGGTCGATGACGTCATGAACGTTTCCGGACACCGGCTCTCCACCACCGAGATCGAGTCAGCCCTGGTGTCCCACCCGTCCGTAGCCGAAGCCGCCGTGGTCGGCGCCGCGGACGAAACCACCGGACAGTCCATAGTCGCTTTCGTGATCCTCCGCGGCGCCGCCGCGGAGGATCACGATATCGTGCGGACCCTGCGCGAGCATGTCGGCAAAGAAATCGGCCCCATCGCCAAACCCAAAACCATCCTGGTGGTGCCCGAGCTCCCCAAGACCCGCTCGGGAAAGATCATGCGCCGCTTACTGCAGGACCTTGCCGAAGGCCGCGAAGCCGGCGACTCATCCACGCTGGCCGACGCCGGCATCATGGGGACCATCACCGAGTCACTCAAAAAAGGAGTTCAACGATGAACAACACAGCAACCGCAGAACCCGGCCCCGCAGCCCACCGGACTTTGGCCCCCGCAGACCCCACCGCACACCCGGTACCGGCCGCTACCGGGGCCGCGGTCTTCGCTGACCCGGCCGCCCTGGGCCTGGGCGCATTCGCGCTGACAACTTTTGTCCTCAGCACGATCAATGCCGGTCTGTTGCCGGCCACGGTGGAGCCCGTCGTTCTCGGCCTGGCCCTGTTTTACGGCGGCATCGCCCAATTCAGTGCGGGCATCTGGGAATTCGCCAAAGGCAACACCTTCGGCGCGACGGCCTTCTGCTCCTACGGCGCGTTCTGGATGGCGTTCTGGTTTCTCGTCCGCTTCACCGACCTCTCCGCTGCAGGAAAGGACGCCGGCAAAGGAGTCGGCGTGTTCCTCCTGGCCTGGGGGATCTTCACCCTCTACATGACTGTCGCCGCACGCCGGACAAACCGGGCCGTCTTCCTGGTCTTCATCGCCCTGACTCCCACGTTCTTCGCCCTCGCCATCGGCGCCTACACCGGCGCCGTCACCATCACCAGAATAGGCGGCTGGCTGGGACTCCTGACAGCCCTCCTGGCCTGGTACGCGTCCTTCGCCGTCGTAACCAACTCCACCCACCAACGCACCGTCCTGCCCATCAACCCGCGCTGACCCGTACCCCCACGCATATCCCCGGCGGGCCAGTCACGGTGAGCGCCGCCGGACAGACGGGAACTAATTTTCCGGGGACGGCCGCCGGGCGTTGCGGTGGCGTAGCCGCTGGTGTGGCACGTATTCGGTCGTCCTGAGCGGTGGCAGGCCGCCAAAGGACAAGTGGGGCATGAGTCAGGTGGTTGCTGCCGGGATGAACCGGTGTCTCCGTGCCAAACCCGGGATCAGCCCGGGCTTTCTTCGATAGATTTCCTGAAGCGGCCGAGATCCCGCTGAAACCTGACACGGTAGCGGGCAGCGGCCCTCCCGGTAAACGGTGTGGCCAGTGCCGCAAAGAAAGTTCGGGTAGCGGGGAAACGAGAGGGACGTTTTGGGATGGCGGGCATCGCTCTGACGATTGATTGTGATGACGGCTATGTCCTGCGGGGGCACCTCTGGGAGCCCCCGGAACAGGAGAGAGCAGGTGCGGTTGTTCTCATCGCCGGTGCCACCGGGGTCAAAGCCACCTACTATCACCGCTACGCCGCCTTTCTGGCAGAGAACGGTTTCACCGTAATCACCTTTGACTACCGCGGTATCGGCCAGTCCAGGGATTCCACCCTAAAGAACCTGCAGGCCAGCTGGTATGACTGGGCACTGAAAGACCTGGATGCGGTCCTCGGATGGGCTCTGCGCAACTGCACCGGAATGGAGCTGAACGTCGTGGGCCACAGCTTCGGAGGTTTTGGTGTCGGACTGGCGAGCAACGCACGATGGATTAACCGGCTGCTGACGGTGGGCGCCCAGCACGCCTACTGGCGGGACTACCGGCGGGGACACCGCCTCCGGCTCTGCTGGCGCTGGCACACCCTGATGCCGGTTCTGACCTGGTGGAACGGCTACTTCCCCGGCAGGAAACTGGGCTGGCTCGAGGATCTACCCAAAGGCGTGGCCATGGACTGGGCACGGGGTCCCAAAGACTTCACCACCGGGCGGACCGGCCGGATCCGGCAGGAGCTGCGGGCACATCAGGCCTCACTGACTGCTCGCACCCTTGCAGTGGCGGCCACGGATGATCCTTTCGCCACAGAGGCCGCCGTCGCCCGCACCCTGGCCTATTACCCCAACAGCCCCGCCCTCACGGTGCAGCTGAAACCCCAAGACTTCGACCGAACAGAAATCGGACACTTCGCCCTTTTCCACAGCAGCTTCCGCCACACCTTCTGGCCCGGTACCATCCAATGGCTGCGCCACGGAGCAAACCCATGGGCCAACCCCGCCAGGCCGACCGATTCCAAGCCGTAAACGGCAAACACAAAGGCACTGACGCCAACCAGTGACCGACATCAACGGAACACGCGAGGACGGCAAAAGAACCGCACACGCGACAAACACCACTACTCCCTTGATGGATCAAGCCATGGCTGCTTGCGCTGGTCTACCGCAAACGGTCGTCTGGGGTAGAGTCGGCGCCGTCTCCCTGCGTGACTGCCAGACCCGCCACCTTCCATCACAAAAGCCACCCCGAAATCAAGCCAACGAAACATCTCGCCCGCTATGGGTTTTGTTAGACTGCGCTGCATGGGACACAAAATCGGGTACGTCCGGGTAAGCACCGCCGACCAGGATCCGCAGTTACAGCTCGACGCACTGAACGCCGAAGGCTGCCTGAGAATCTGCAAGGACACCGCGACCGGGACCAGGGCCGACCGCCCCCAGTGGATCCTGTGCCTTGACAATCTGCGCCCGGGAGACACCCTGGTGATCTGGAAAATCGACAGGCTCGGGCGAAACCTGCGCGACCTCATCGACATCGTGACCACCCTCGACGCCCGCGGAGTTGGGGTGCAGTCGTTGACCAACGGAATCGTGGACACCACCACTGCGCACGGCAAGCTTGTCTTTGGCATGTTCGCGCTCATGGCCGAATACGAAGCCGCGTTGATCCGCGAACGCACCCGGGCCGGACTGGCCGCCGCACGCTCCCGGGGCCGCAAGGGCGGACGCAAACCGAAGATGACCCCCGATCTCATCGGCAAGGCCCAGCGCATGTACGACGCACGGCAATTCACCATGGCCGAAATCGCCCAATCCTGCGGTGTCACTCCCATGACCATCTACCGCAACATCCAAACCACCAAAACCAGTCCGGAACTTCCCTAGCGCCAACGGCTGCACGGGATCCTACTCCACCCGTAGATTGCCCCTGGGGACACGCTCAGGAGTACTGGGCCACTAGCGGAGACTCAACCCTGCTCCAACGCTATTCGCCCGGTGCCGACACCATGGCCAGCGGTGTGATCGTCCACGACTACTGGGAAGAAGTCATGATTCTCTCTGGAGAACTCACTGATGTGAGTCTCGGGAGGACTTTCACACCCGGCAGGTACGCCTGCCGCCCACCTGGCATGCGTCACGGACCCTACCTCAGCGGCGCCGGCTGCAGCATGCTCGTTGTTGTTCGGCCTTCCCCGGAACCCGGCGCGAACGGACACTTGGGGCCCTAGCCGAACGGACGCACGACGGCGGGACCTCCTTGAGTTCGTCCGCTTCCGCCTGATGCCGCGTCAGGAAGGCAACGGAACAGACAGCGGACCGAGTTCAGCCGAGTGGGGTGGGTTTGCCCCCGGCCGGGCGCAGGTGATCGCCGCGGCGCGGTTGGCGTAGGCGGCGAGCGCGTGCAGTTCATCGCGGGATAGGCTCCGGAGCCGATGCCGGCCGCCGGCCCCGAGTGCTGCGAGCTGGTCCAGGCCGGAGATGAGCGCGGCCATGAAGGAGTCGCCGGCGCCCACGGTGTCCGCCACGGTGACGGGTTCGGCTGCCATTTCCGCCCTTTCCTGGCGGGCAAGAATGACCGGGCCGGACGCGCCGCGCGTCAGGCCCACGAGTGCGGGACCGAGTTCAAGCCAGGCTGCCAGGCTTTCCTCCGGCGTCCGGTGCGGATAAAGCCAGGCGAGGTCCTCATCGCTGGCCTTGACGATGTCGCTCACGGCCACGAAGCGTTCCGCCTGCGTGCGGGCCGCGGCCACATCGGGGCAAATCGCCGGCCGACAGTTGGGGTCGAAACTGGTCGTCGCCCGGTCACGGGCGGCCTCCAGCAGTCCAAGCGTGGCCTGTTCACTGGGCGCCAGGACGGCCGCGATCGATCCCGTGTGGACGTGGGTGGAACCTTGGACCGCGGCCAAGGCCGGAAGCGACGCCCCATTGATGTCCCAGCTGATGTTGAAGGCATAGATGGCCGCCCCATCCGGACCGAGCGTGGCGGTCGCCGTTGACGTGGGCGAACTGCCGCCCCGGATCACACTGACGCCATTGGCCTTCAGGTGCCCCTCGATCATGTCCCCATGCGGATCACCGGCATAGTGCGTCACAAGGTTCGTCGCCAAGCCCAGCCGTGCCACGCCCACAGCCACGTTGAGGGGACTACCTCCCGGGTGGGCCTGGACCTCCCCCGGCCGGCGGGGGTCCCTGATGATGTCCACGAGCGATTCGCCGATGACGGTGATCATGTTCAACGGCCCGGGTAGACGACGGCTTTGAGCTGGCCGGCCTGCTTGCCCGCTTTCAGGGCTTCTTCGGACTCGGCGAGGGTGAATCTCCCGGTGACGAGGATCTCCAGGTCCACCTTTCCATCGGCGATCAGTTGGATCGCCAGAGGCCAGGTGTTGGTGTAGCGGAACACGCCGGAGAGCCAGATTTCCCGGTTCTGGATGAACGAAACAGGGAGTTCGACGTCGTCCGCCCCAAGCCCCACCAGGATCACCCTGCCGGCCGGCCCAACGGCTTTGATCCCGGAACGGACTGCCTGCGGTGCGCCGGAAGCGTCAATGAACGCATCGACGTCGAGCCCTTCCACACTGTCCGTTATCGCGTTGAGCGCGTGCGTTGCGCCGTGTTCCAAAGCGAATGCGAGCCGGTCCTCGGCGATGTCCGTGATGTAGATTTCACTCGCCCCAAAGGCGCGTGCGGCCTGCGCGGCGATGATGCCGATAGGGCCGGCGCCGGCGATCAGCACCCGGCTTCCGGGCTTGATCTGGGCCCGTTCGCAGGCCCAGAGTCCAACCGACAACGGCTCAATGAGGGCGGCGGCCTCGTCGCTCACATTGTCCGGAATGTCATAGGCGAAATCGGACTGGATGGTGACGTACTCAGCAAACGCGCCATCGATCGGCGGGGTGGCGTAGAACTCGATGTCCGGGCACAGGTTGTAGCGGCCGGCTTTGCACTGCCTGCATTTACGGCAGGGGCGCTGAGGCTCAACCGCCACCCGCTGTCCGACCCGGGCGGGATCCACTTCGCTGCCGACGGCGGCGATCCTGCCGGAGAGCTCGTGGCCGAGAATCAGCGGGTGGTCCACCACGTAGTCGCCGATCCGGCCGTGCTCGTAGTAGTGGACATCGCTGCCGCAAACGCCGACGGCGGCAACCTGCACCAGGACCTGGTCGGCCTCGAGCCGGGGAACGTCCAGGGTTTCCATTGCCATGTCCCCTTTGCGCTTAAGGACGGAGGCGCGCATGGTTGCCGGCACATCCGTACCGAGCGCAGGGGACTGTGCGGTTGGTGTTGTCATGGAAAGGCATCCTTAAGAATCGGGCGGGAAGACGGTTACTTGACGGCGCCGAGTGAGAGGCCCTGGACCAGCTTGTCCTGGGCGGCGAAGCCTGCGAAGAGGACGGGCAGGGAGATCACGACGGCGGCGGCGCAGACTTTGGCGAGGAAGAGTCCTTGGCTGGAGACGAAGCCGGTGAGGAAGACCGGGGCTGTTCCGGCCATGACGCCGGTGAGGACGCGGGCCAGGAGGAGTTCGTTCCAGCTGAAGATGAAGCAGATCAGGGCTGTGGCGGCGATGCCGGGCATGGCCACGGGGGCGACGATCTTGCGGAGGGTCAGCAGCAGCCCGGCGCCGTCGATCTGGGCGGCTTCAAGCATTTCCACCGGCACTTCGGCCAGGAAGGAACGCATCATCCAGACCGCGATGGGCAGGTTCATGGAGGTGTACATCAGGACCAGGAACCAGATGTTGTCCAACGCTCCTGCCATCTTGGCGAACAGGAACAGCGGCAGGATGGCGGCCACCACGGGCATCATCTTGGTGGAGAGGAAGAAGAACATCACGTCTGTCCACTTCTTGACCGGCCGGATGGACAGCGCGTAGGCGGCCGGGATGGCGAGCACCAGGACCAGCACGGTGGAGCAGATGGAGGCTGTGGCTGAGTTGATCAGCGGCGGCCAGGGGCTGACGCCTGAGCTGGCGCCGAAGAACTCCTGGTAGGCGTCCAGCGTGATGTCGGCCGCGAGAGAGGGCGGATTGGTGGCGGCGTCGACCTCGGAGTGGAAGGAGGTCAGGATCATCCACAGGACCGGCGCGGCGAAGAGCAGGGCCAGGACCCAGGCGGCGACACCGGCGGCTGTGTTGTTGCGGGTCGGGTCCATCCGGGACTTGCCGCGGCGTCGTGATCCGGTGTTCCGGGCCGTCGGACGATGTCTTGTGTTGCGGGGTGTGTTGCGGGGTGTGTTGCGGGGTGTGTTGCGGGGTGCGGCAGGAGTGAGGGCGCTCATCGTGCTGCCTCCTTCTTGAAGAGCGAGAAAACGGTTCGCAGCGCAAAGGTGGCCACGATGATGGTGCCGATGACCACCACGACGCCGGCCGCTGATGCCAGGCCGTATTCGTTGGCGAAGTAGAACGTCTGGTAGACGGCGTAGGGCAGGTTGGCGGTGCCCAGGCCGCCGGAGGTGAGGGTGAAGACGGCGTCGAAGTTCTGCACGATGTAGATCGCGCCGAGCAGGCCGCCGAGCTCCAGGTACTGGCGCAGGTGCGGCAGTGTCAGGTGCGTAAAGATGTTCCAGGGGCTGGCGCCGTCCATCTGGGCTGCTTCCACCGTGTCCATGGGACGTGACTGCAGGCCCGCGAGCAGGATCAGCATCATAAACGGCGTCCATTGCCAGACCAGGGACAGGATGACAGCCATCAGCGGGGCCTGGGACAGGAGGTCCGGCTGGGGCGGGGTGTCGCTGCCGAACAGGGACCAGATCCAGGTGAGGATGCCGTTGATCAGGCCGTAGGTCGGGTTCAGGAGTGCGTGCTTCCAGACGAGGGCGGCTGCTACCGGCACCACGAGGAACGGTGCGATCAGCAGGGTGCGGGCCAGGCCGCGGCCGATGAACTTCTTGTCCAGCAGCAGCGCGAGTCCCAGGCCGATGACCAGGGACGCCAGGACCACCGAGACGGTCAGGACGATGGTGGTGAAGATCGCCTGGCGCAGGTCAGCGTTGGTGAGGACCTCGATGTAGTTGCTGAATCCTGCGAAGCCGGTCTGGTCCGGGCGGAGGCTGTTCCAGTTCAGGAACGAGATGAACAGGCTCACCACGAACGGCAGCTGGGTGACGATGATGAGGAAAATCAGGGCCGGCAGCAGCGGTGCTCTCCGTGCCCACGCCATGGCACGTTCGCGTGATTTGGCGTTCTTGGAAGGTTTGGCTGCACTGTTCCCGGTCCGGGAGACGCGCGCTGTTGCGGAAGTCATGATGTTCTCCTGGGGTTCCGTGGCCTGCCGGGGCGGGCCACGGAACCGGTTGGTAGGTGGTTACTTCTGGTACTTGTCGCCGATTTTCTGTGCCGCTTCCTGGCCCTTGGCCAGTGCGTCGGCCACTGAGCCCTGACCGGCGATGGCGGAGCTCACACCCTGGGAAACCGTGGTGCCCAGATCCGCGAACTCCGGAATGCCCACGAACTGGATGCCTACGACGGGCCGTTCCTGGAGGCCAGGGTTCTTCGGGTCGGCGTTCTCGATGGCGGAGCGCTCAGCCTCGAAGAACGGGGCGGCCTTCTGGAATTCGGCGTTCTCGTAGGTGGAGATGCGCTTGCCGGACGGAACCTTGGCCCAGCCAAGCTTTTCGGCGACCAGTTCCTCGTATTTCTTGGAGCTGGCCCAGGCGATGAACTTGCCCGCCGCGTCCTGCTTCTTGGAAGCAGCCTGCACGCCCCAGGACCAGGTCCACAGCCAACCCGAGGACTTTGTCTCCTTGACCGGGGCCTGCACGTAGCCGATCTTGCCCTTAACCGGGGAGGAATCGGCCTCGAGCGAACCGGCAGCCGAGGTGGCGTCGTACCACATGGCCACCTTGCTCTGGCTCATGTTGTTCAGGCATTCGGTGAACCCTGCCTGTGCGGCACCGGCCTCGCCATGCTTGCGCACCAGGTCCACGTAGAACTCGGTGGCCGCGGTGAACTCCGGAGAGTTGACCTGGGCATTCCAGTCCTTGTCGAACCAGGTCCCGCCGAACGTGTTCACCACGGTGGTCAACGGCGCGAACACCTGGCCCCAGCCGGGCTGGCCGCGGAGGCAGATACCCTTCATCCCGGCTTCTGCACCGTCCGCCTGGGCTGCGAGTTCGGCAACCTCATCCCACGTGGGGTTCTCGGAGATCTTCAGGCCCTTGGCCTCAAAAATGTCCTTGCGGTACATCAGGAAGGACGATTCGCCGTAGAACGGCTCGCCGTAGAGCTTGCCGTCTTCGCCCGTGAGCGAGGCGGTGTAGGCGGGGAGGATGTCGTCCTGGTTGAATTCGGCGTCCTTGGCCACGTTGTCCAGGGGCGCCAGCCACCCGTTGGCCGAGTAGAACGGAATCTCGTAGTTGGACAGCGACGCGACATCGTACTGGCCCGCCTGGCTGGAGAACTCCTGGCTGATCTTTGCGCGGACATCGTTCTCCGGCAGGATCGTGTAGTTGACCTTAACGCCGGTGTCCTTGGTGAAGTTGTCCGCAGTCAGCTTTTGCAGGTCCTCCATCTGCGGATTGTTCACCATCAGGACGTTGATGCTGTTCTGGTCACCGGCGGTGCTTCCGCCGCCGGCGCCCGAACAGGCTGAGGCAGAAAGTGCGATACACAGGGCACCTGCGGCGAGAGTTGCGGCGCGAATTTTCGGGCGCATTAAGGACTCCTTTGTTCTTCATGGTGTGCGCAGTCGCAGCACCCCGACTGCTGTGTCGAAGTACCGGACTGGAGCGAGGCGAAAGATCGGGAATCCGACGTGCCGCGCTGTTGTTCCTCAACATTAGGCCTGTGGGACAGGGCACAACTAGCGTCGTGGTTGCTACTTTCCGATACTAATTTTCCCTAACCACCCTCCGGGATAGGCGCTAATCTGAGGGAAGGCGCCAACGGCGCTGTCCATATTTCATGAACTCGGATGCCTGGAGAACCACTATGAGCGCTGCAGATACCGGCGACGGGGCATCGGCCAGGCTTGCCGAAAGGCTGCTGGGGATGCGGGCCAGCCGGGAGGTCATCCCGGCGGACCCGCACCATTCGGTCCGGTGGCACGAGCATGACTACCCCACCGCGGCGGCCCGCTGGAATTACCACCCCGAGTACGAGATCCACCTGATCAGGAAAGGCACCGGCAAGTTCATTGTCGGGGACCACATCGGCACGTTCGAGGCCGGGCATGTGTCCCTGGTGGGATCAGGACTACCCCACGACTGGGTCAGCGACCTCGAGCCCGGGGAGGTCATTGCCGGCAGGGACGCCCTGATCCAGTTCGATGGAAAGTGGGTGGAGCAGACCGCGGCCCTCGTCCCAGAGCTGGCCGAAATCGAACCCCTGCTGGAACAGTCCGCACGCGGCATCGAGTTTCTCGGGAGCACGGCCCTGTCTGCGGCCGCATCCATCGAAGCGATGGGCACCGCCACCGGGCTGGGGCGTCTGTACCACCTGCTGGAACTCTTTGCCATCCTTGCGCGCTCACCGCAGGAGGACCGGCGCTACCTCGCTGACGAATGGTTCAGGCCGCAGCTGGACGGCCAGGCCGCGGCGGTGGTGGACATCGTCCTGGAGTACGTGTTCGGCAATCACGCCGACAGCGTCAAAATGTCCGAGGCGGCGGCCCTGGTGGGAATGTCCGAACCGACCTTCTCGAAATACTTCAAGCGCGCCACCGGCCAGAACTTCAGCGATCTGGTCCGCAAACTCCGGCTGGCCCATGCACGGCGGCTGCTCGAGCGCAGCGACAAGCCAATTTCGGACATTTGCTACGAAGTCGGGTTCTCCAACCTTTCCAACTTCAACCGGCATTTCCTGAACGACGCCGGCGAAACGCCCCGGAGCTACCGCCAACGAATGCAGGGGTGACCCACACCCAACGTGCGCTAAGCGGTGGGCGAGCTAGAGTGAAAGCCCACTTCGAGGAGGCCATGCATGGAGAAAGAACCGATGCCGTCCGAGGCCAACGATCCCGGGCCCTTCTACCACGGCACCAAAGCTGACCTGAAGTCTGGGACTTGCTGAAACCCGGCAACACGTCGAATTACGGGGAGCGAAAGACGGCGAACTATGTCTACCTGACTGCCACGTTGGATGCGGCAACCTGGGGAGCGGAGCTCGGCGTGGGCGAGGGACCAGGCAGGATCTACCGCGTGGAACCCACGGGCTCCTTTGAGGATGACCCCAATCTGACGGACAAAAAGTTCCCGGGCAACCCGACGAGGTCCTACCGAACCCAAGAGCCCTTGCGAGTAGTTGACGAGATCTTGGATTGGCAGCCGCATTCCCCCGAGGTGCTACAGAACATGCGGAACCACCTTGGAGAACTCAAACGGCTGGGCATCGAGGCAATCAACTGAACTCCCGCGGAGCGCACGACGGCGGCGGCTCCCGCCGTCGTCCGCTCTGTTTCAGAGGGGTGCTTTGGCGGTGATGAACTGCCGGATCCACTGGATGGTTTCCGGGCGGTCCAGCTGGAGGCCGTGGCCGGCGCCCCGGACCTTGACGAGCGTGGAACGGCGAATGTGCCGGTGCAGCTGGACGGCGTTGGGCATGGGCGTCAGGGCGTCGTGCGTGCCGTGGAGGATGAGGGTGGGCGATTCGATGGCGCCGAGCCGGCTCCACGCATCGTGGTCCCGGCTGGCGCGGAAGTGGCGTGCTTTGGCCCAGGCGGTGGCCCTCGAATTGAAGAAAGTGTGTATTGCGTCGGAGTGGTCCGCGGCCCATTCCGGCGCGAAGAACAGGGGCTCCAGTCGCGCCATGTCGCCGCTGACCAGCGCTTCCATGGCGTACTTGGTGGGCTCGGCCCCGGCCAGTTTGCCTCCGCTGGTGGCAGCAAGAATCAGCGTACGAACACCTTGCGGGTGGTCGATGGCGAGCCATTGGGCGACCCGCCCGCCCATGGAGTGGCCGTACACGTGCGCACTGTCCACGTTCGCCGCCTTGAGGACAGCCGCTGAATCGGCGGCGAGGAGCCGCGTGGTGTAGCGGCCGGCGTCGCCATTGCTGCTCCCGCCGATCCCCCGGTGGTCGAAACGAATGACGCGGAAATGCTGTGCCAAGGCCTCGGCCGCTGGCCCCCAACCGTCCATGGCGGTTGCCTGGCCGGCGATCAGGAGCAGGGGCTCGCCATGCCCTTCTTCGGCCCACGCCAGCTCGGCGCCGTCGGGAGCCAGGGCAATCTTCACGGTGACACTCTATCTTTACGCGCGGCCAGGGCGATGTGGTGCAGGGCACGGCGGGCATGCGCCGGGCCAGCCCGGAACGCTGTCCCGGGGGGCCCTTAGTTTGCCACCACCCAGATTGCTTCGGCCGCGGAGGGGCCCAGGTCAACGTCGCGGTCCCCGACCCGAATCGTGGTCACGTCCGCATACGGGCGGTGTGCCAAGACTTGGAGCCGGGTGTCCGGTCCCAGCCCGAGCTGGGTGAAGTACCGGAGCATGTCCGGGTCCGCGTCCGAGATTCTTGTGATGGTGACCGTCCGTTCCGGTTCCACGGATGTCAGGGGATCCCCTTGCGGGGGGTGCGGTAGCCCATTTCCCGAGGGGATTGGGTCGCCGTGTGGATCCCTGGTGGGGTGGCCGAGCTTCTCGTCGATGCGCTGGATCATGGTGTCGGAAACGGCGTGTTCGAGGATCTCGGCCTCGTCGTGTACCTCGTCCCAGCCGTACCCCAGAGTCTGCACGAGGAATGTTTCCAGAAGCCGGTGCCTGCGCACCATTTCGACGGCGTGTGCCCGGCCGGCGGGCGTCAGCTCGATGCTGCCATAGGGGGCATGGGTGACCAGGCCCTGCTTTGCCAGCCGACGGATGCCGTCGGAAACGGTTGACGGTTTGACCGCCATCCGCTCGGCCATGGCGCCAACGGTGATGGGAGCCTCGGCCCATTCCGTTGAGGACCAGATCATCTTCAGGTAGTCCTGTGCGGAAGCTGTCAGCTCGGAGACGGTCATATCTTGATATTACCAGCCGAACATGAATGTTAGACTGGGCTAACAAAAGTGTTTGATCTATGGAGATGAGATGGACGGCATGCCGAAACCTGCGGGAAAGACGCTGCCGACCCGGCGTGCCATGCTCACGGGAGCCGCGGCGATCGCCGCCGCGCCTGCGCTTGCCGGCTGGGTGCCGTTGGATTCCAAGGATCCCGGGCAGCACGCCGGACACGGCACCATGTCAGGTCAGGCAGCGAAGACTTCCACGGACGGATCCTCAGCGGCGGGCGCTGGTTCGCCCCGCACGGACTCTGGCCACATGGCGAACCATGCCGGTCACGCAGGCTTCGCCGGCGGTTCCGTCCCGCCGGAGCGCGCCGGGATGGACCCGACCGCGATCCTGCACGATTTTGACCGAGGGACGACCAGTAAGCTTCCGGACGGCCGCACCCTCCGGGAATGGGACATCGTCGCGGTGGATAAAGATTTCGAGATCGCGCCTGGGGTGACGTTCCCGGGCTGGAGCTACAACGGCCGGATCCCCGGTCCGACCCTCTGGGCGCAGGAAGGCGACGCCCTGCGGATCCACTTCACCAACGCCGGTGCGCACCCCCACACCATCCACTTCCACGGGATCCACCGGGCCGAGATGGACGGCACCCCGGGGATCGGCGCCGGGTCCATCGCTCCGGGCCAAAGCTTCACCTACGAATTTGATGCCACACCATTCGGCACGCACCTCTATCACTGCCACCAGTCACCGCTGGCCCCGCACATCGCCAAGGGCCTCTACGGCGGCTTCATCATCGAACCCAAAGAAGGCCGGCCGAAAGCCGACAACGAAATGGTTATGGTGATGAACGGCTACAACACCGACGGCGGCGACGACAACGAGTTCTATTCCGTCAACGGCCTGCCCTTCCATTTCATGGACTTCCCTGTCCAGGTCAGGCAGAACGAGCTGGTCCGGATCCACCTGATCAACGTCCTCGAATACGATCCGATCAATTCCTTCCACGTGCACGGGAACTTCTTCCACTACTACCCCACAGGGACAATGCTGACTCCCAGTGAGTTCACGGACACGATCTCGCAGGTACAGGGCCAGCGCGGCATCGTGGAGCTCCGCTTTCCGTACCCGGGCAAGTACATGTTCCACGCCCACAAGACCGAGTTCGCTGAACTGGGCTGGATGGGCTTCTTCGAGGTGAGCGCATCATGAGCCTTGACGAAAAGTCAGCTGCCGCTCTGGCCGCAGCACCCCACAGGCGGCCGCCGGTCCCGCGGTGGCTGCTCGGCATTGGCCCGCTGGTCCTGATCGCCATCCTGCTGGGCCTGTTCACCTTGCTCAACGCACCCGGTCTCAACAAACTCTCCGAGGGTGTTCCGCCGAAGGAGGAGGTCGCCGTCGAAGACGTCCGCCTGACGGCCGGCCAGATGGCCATCACCGTCCGGAACGAGGGACCGGATCCGGTGTCCATCGCGCAGGTCAATGTCTCGGACTACTACGCCGTGTTCACGCAGACCCGGGAAACCATGGCGCCGCTGGAGTCCACCACCCTCACCATCATCTACAACTGGGTGGAAGGGGATCCCTACGAGGTGGCGCTGGTGACCTCGAACGGTGGCAAGATCCCGGCGGTTATTGACGCGGCCGCCCAGAGTCCGGAGCGCGGCAGCTCCTTCTTCGGACTCATGTTGCTCATGGGGATCTATGTTGGCGTGATACCCGTGGCCCTGGGAATGCTGTGGATGCCGTTCGTGCGCCGTTCGTCCGCGTCCTGGGTTCGCGTCCTCTTGGGAGTCACCGTCGGGCTGCTTGCCTTCCTGGCCTTCGATGCGACCCTCGAAGCCGTGGGACTCGTGGCCGGCAGCGGCGCGTTCGGCGGCCCCATGGTCGTCTTCCTCGGCGCCGTGACCGCCTACCTCATCCTCGAGGGAACGGATGCGTGGATGCGCCGGCACCAGAACGCGACTACCGCTGGCCAACCTTCAGCCCTGCCGCCCCAGCACCTGGCGCTGCTGATCGCCATCGGCATCGGCCTGCACAACTTCGGCGAAGGACTCGCCATAGGATCCGCCTACGCGGTGGGCTCACTCGCCCTGGGCGCCTCCCTGATCGTCGGTTTCGCCATCCACAACACCACCGAGGGCCTGGCGATCGTCACCCCGCTCGCCAAACAAGCCCCCGGCCTGGGCCGCCTGGTGATCCTGGGCCTGATCGCAGGAGCGCCCGCGGCCGCCGGAGCCCTCATCGGGGCGACCGTTTACCAGCCGGCCCTCGCGGCCTTCCTGCTCGGCATCGGAGCCGGAGCCGTCGCCCAGGTGGCCGTCAAACTCCTGCCAATGCTCAAGGACACCGCGGGCAAGACCCTCACCCCGCTCACCGGTGCCGGCGTCGTCCTGGGCATGGGACTGATGTTCGCCACCGGCCTGCTAGTCCAGGCCTAGGCCAACGAACCAACAGCGACTTGGCGGACGACGGCGGGACCTCCCGCCGTCGTCCGCTGGCGTTTAGTCGGGCTGCCCCGATTTTTTCGGCCTACCTATTGCCCCGGGACCAACGCTTCAGGCACACTGGCTACAGATCCGCAGGAACAAATGCTTCCGCCGATCCAGCCCGCCGGACAATTCGGCCGGCCACCGCCCCATCAGAGATGCCGGGCAACCCCTCTGGAACCACCGCTTTCCGCCTCCCCGGCACGCCCGGCGCCGGAAGCCTGCGCCTCCCCAGAGTCCCGGGATCCCGCCGAGAAAGAGACCACCATGATCAAGCGCCACTCTGACCTCGTCCTGGCAATCACAGCCCACGATCCTGACACTGTCGAAAACGACCTCAACACCGCCGTGGAAATGGCCCGCGAGCACGCCATGAGGGAAAGCCGCCACGGCATCCTGGTCACCCAGCACAGCTTCACCAGCTACACGGTCGCCGTCAGCCGCGATGTCCCCTACGGGCAGACACACGAAAGGCGCGATCTCCCCGCATAGCAGTAAGGCGAGCGGACGACGGCGGAACCTCCCGCCGTCGTCCGTTTGCGTTTGGAACCGTTCCCCACTGCGCGAACGGTCACTTAAGCCCCCGTGCGGTGGCGTAGTTTTGTGGCATGACGGAAACCTATCGGTACGACGTTGAGGTCCTGCATCTCCTGGTGTCGCCGGCGCACGCGTACTTTGGCCGAGCCCGCGAGGGTGCCGCGGACGTCCCCACCACGGATGCCGGGCGGGTGGAGTTGGTGGCGGGCAAGGGCATCGTCGGTGACCGGTTCTTCGGCAAGGCCGCGCACATGGACGCCGCAGTCACCCTGTTCGCGATCGAGTCACTCGAGGCCATCGCCGCGGAGCTGGGAACGGCACGGCTGGACCCGCTCCTGACCCGGCGCAATGTTGTGCTCCGAGGGGCCCACCTGGCTCCGCTCCTGGGGCACGACTTTGCTCTGGAATCCCAGGGAGACCTGGTGCGGCTCACGGCCGGGCGGCCCGCCCATCCCTGCGTCTGGATGGATGAGATGCTGGCCCCGGGGGCGCACAAAGCAATGCGCGGGCGGGGCGGTGTGCGGTGCCGGGTACTTTCCGACGGCGTCCTGCACCGCGGGCCGGCGGTGCTGGTCAGCCCCGTGCCGCTGGAGCCCGAACGGGCTGGCGAGGCAACGGTGTTGCGGGCGTCGCGGCTGCCCTAGTCAGACATGCTGATCCACGAGCACCGGATTGCCGTCCGGATCCACGACAATAAAGCTCCCCGGCCCGCTTATAGCTTCATCAGCCTCGGAAACGAACTCGGTGCCTGCGGCTTTGAGTTCCCGCTGGAGGTCGCGCACATCGGTGAAGGAATCCAGCGCTTCCGCGTTCTGGCTCCAGCCCGGGTTGAACGTCAGCATGTTCTTCTCAATCATCCCCTGGAAGAGGCCAATAACGGTCTCGCCGTTCTTGAGGATCAGCCAGTTCTGGGTGATATCCCCGCCGAAACTCGTGAAGCCCAGCTTCTCGTAGAACGCAGCCGACGCCGCGATGTCCTTAACGGTGAGGCTGATCGAAAAAGCGCCGAGCTGCATGCGTAACTCCACTCTCAAAGGGACGGGTGTTCCGATGATACCCACGGACGCAAGCGGACGACGGCGGGAGGTCCCGCCGTCGTCCGCTCCCGGTCAGCCCCGCTCGAGTCGGGCGGCTGCGGAGCTGTAGTCCCGCTGGTGCAGCCGTTCGATGCCGTCGAGGAGGAGATCCAGGGCGAACTCGAATTCAAACTGGTCGTCGCAGCCGCCGCCGACAACCGAGCCGTCATCGTGGCTGGCAGCAGTCGCCACCTGCAGGACGTTCGGGTAGCTGGCAGACATTTCCTGGAACATGGCAGCCTGGACTTCCGGCGCCACGTCAGCCGGCCCTTCGCCGGACTCGCTGGCGGCCGAGTCGAACAGTTCCTGCGTGAAGCCCCACATCCGGCTTCCGATGGCGTGCATCACGTGGTGGGTGAGATCCACCGAGAAGCCCCCGGTGAGGAACATGCCAATGAACGAGTCCATGTAGCCCAGGACGGCGGGGGTCCGGTTGGTGCGCGTTTCGAGGACGGGCCGGGCCCACTTGTGGCGCTGGAGGACGCGCCTGGCCGAGAGCACCCTCAGCCGCACGGTGCTCTTCCAGTCAACATCGGCAACGGGAGGATCAATCTCGCCGATGATCACCTCCACCATGCCGTCGAGGAGCTCGTCTTTGTTGGCCACGTGTTTGTAGAGCGCCATGGGCACCACGTCGAGGTCCTGGGCGAGCCGGCGCATGCTGAGCGGGCCGATCCCCACCTCATCAGCGAGGGAGACGGCCGCCTGCAGCACGCGATCCCGGTTCAACCGCGGCCGGCGTTCCACGGAAATCTGCTGAGCCACTGTTCCCTGCTTCCGACGGTATATACATCTTCCATTGACAAGTGGACTAAGTACACCTACAGTCATTTTCATCAGAAAGGTGTACGCCGTACACCTTATGTAAAAGTCGGGAGTTCATCATGAATCCAACCCAGCCGGCGGCTGCCACGGCCGCTGCCGGAGCCTCGCTGTGAAGGCCGCGACGTACCGCCGCTCCGGCGGCCCGGACGTCGTCAGCGTCGAGGAGATCCCCCAGCCGCCACCGCGGCCCGGAGAAGTGCTCATCAAGGTCATGGCCAGTACTCTCAGCGCCGCCGACTACCGCGCCCGCAGCCGCAAGGTACCCGCGGGGCTGGAGGCACTCACGGCGCTGGCGCTCGGCGTCTTCCGCCCCCGGACCCGGGTCCTTGGTATGGACATTGCCGGCGTAATCGACTCCGTCGGCCAGGGCGTGACCGCGTTCCGGCCCGGCGATGAGGTTATTGCGATGCTCGGCGCCAGGTTCGGCGGGCATGCCGAGTACGTCTCGGTCCCGGCTGACGGGCCCATCGCCGCCAAACCCCGGAACATGGGCTTCGAGGAGGCCGTCACGTTGATTTTCGGCGGACTCACGGCCAAGAACTTCCTGGGCCTGGCGGCCATCAAGCCCGGAGACACTGTCCTCGTCAACGGAGCATCAGGCGCGGTGGGAACGGCGGCAATACAGCTGGCCAAACGCCTGGGCGCCCATGTCACCGCCGTGTGCAGCGGAGCGAACAAGGAACTGGTCGAATCACTCGGGGCGGACAGCTTCATCGACTACACCACGGATGATTTCACCGAAGCGGACACAACGTACGACGTCGTTATGGACTGCGTCGGGAACGCTCCGTTCACCAAGGTGGAGGGGTCCATCACACCGGGAGGTGCCCTGCTCCTGGTCGTCGCCGACTTCAAAGGACTTCTCGGCGCACGGGGACAGAGCCGCCGAAGCGGCAAGCTGGTCACCGCCGGCAGCCTCAAGCTCACATACACCGCCGACGACGTCGCTTTCCTTGTGGGCCTCGCGGAGGAAGGAAAGTATCAGGCAGTCATCGACCGGACCTACAACCTCGCCGACGTGGTCGAGGCCCACCGCTTCGTGGACACCGGACGCAAGCGGGGCAATGTGGTCCTGCGCGTCCACCAGCTTCAGGGACAGATGCCAAACCACTGAGGCGGCTAGACGGACGGCGCGCCGTAAAGCGGACGACGGTGGGAGGTCCCGCCGTCGTCCGTCCTCAGATCATCCGCCCGCCTAGGACTTTTTTGCGGACTTTGCCGGAGCCTTGGCTTTGGTCTCTTTCGGGCTGTCTGCTTCCTTGAGCTCCACCTCGGCGGTGGCCTGGATCAAGGCGAGCAGGTCGGGATCGAGCCCAGGTGAGAACTCCTCACGGCGTTCGGGTGAGATGGTCATGGGGAAGCCTTCGGGGGCGACGTCGGTGCTGAGTTCGGTGCCGTCATTGGAGGGCGAGGCTCCACGGTAGAGCTTTCCGGCCTCGCTGAGGTTATCTGCGCTGAACGTGTACTGGATGCTCTGCAGCCCCTTGTCCAGCAGCTTCTTAACCTCGGGGAACTGCTCGGCATTGGTTTTGGGGATGGGCAGCACTTTGCCCCAGTTCACGCCCAGGCTTTCCAGCGCCTTGGCGAAGGCGTTCTCGTGGGCCTGGTCCCGGACAATGAGATACGCGATCGTGGACCGCGCCGTTTTGTTCTCCGTCATCTCGTAGATCCGGCACTTCTGCAGCCGGCCGGTGGATTCCAGCATGAGGTTGTACAGCAGGTCCAGGACCAGGTTGCCGCTGTTGTAGACGTAGGATCCGCTCCAGGGGTTGCCCGCAGCGTCTACCGGCAGGGCACCCTGGGCGCCCACCAGGTAGTGGTGGATATTGCTGGTGTCCAAAGCTATTTTCAGGGGTGTGGCACCTTTGGCACCCGGCTCATCCACGGGATCAGTCTTCTTGCCCTGGTACCGCGGAGATCCGTCCAGGAGTTGGGAGATAGTGGTGCCGATGAGCTCGACGTGGCTGATCTCCTCAGTACCGACGCCCTGGAGCAAGTCCTTATAGGGCTTGGAGGCAGGATCGCCACGGAAGTTCATGCTCTGGAACAGGTACTGCATCATGGTGCGCATCTCGCCGAACTGCCCGCCAAGGCCCTCCTGCAGCGCGTTGGCTGCAGCGGGATCAGGCTCGTCGGCGGCGATTTCGTTGATCAAAAGCTGTGTATGCAGGTACATGGGCTTCCTCACTTATTGAAATGATGACGGGCTGTTGACGCGCTCCGCGGCACCACCATAAGCGTGCTTAGGGATAATTGGCAAGCATGCTTACTATTTTGGGCATGGCTGAGGGCCAGTCAGCGGCAGCTCTGCACTGCGGCGGTCAATCGTCGTCGTGGTGGACAGCGGCAACGTCCCCGCTATCCACCGGACCCGCCTCTTCGGACTCAGGCACCGCATCGTGGTGCGGATCGTCTTTGTGGAGGGCTTCCTGGAGGTGGTGCTCTAATTTCTCCTCCGCCTCTCGGCGGCGTTGACCCACGGTCCGCATTTGCTGCGTTGTCGGAGCGGCGTGGGCGTGCTGGTGTGGGCCGTGATCCTGCGGGCCGTCAGCGATCTTCTCACTCATACTGAAATCGTCCCACCGTCCGTCAGTGTCGGGAAGGCTCCACTTCAAGTGCGAAGGACGACGCCGGGACCTCCCGCCGTCGTCCGCTTGTCTCTGGCGCGCTACGGGGTTGCCGGGCTCCAGGGTTGCGATCACCGGCGGCGAAAACCCGGAGGCAGGCTAGGGCCGGCACTGCGCAGGGTGCAGGGTGCATGCGCAGGCTGCTTTTGGGCACCGTCAGGCGGTGGAGTGGAGGAACCGTTCCACGCGGTCCTCGCCCAGGGATATCCCGGTGTGAACAAAATCCGGATCGCCGTAACCTTCACGCCGCGCTGGAAGCCGGCGCCCATTCCTGCTCGCTTCCGGTTTCGGTTCTTTTGGCCAGTGTGGTGGTTCCCAGTCCTGGTGTTCACTCTTGTAGCGCCTGCCAGTGGGCGATATCCAGCCAGGTGGTTCGTTCTTGGTGCCTGGTGTGGGCCGCCAGGCGCTGGTGTGTCTCATGCGGTGATGTTTAGGGCAGGGTTGACCCAAATTCGATACGCCGGTGGTTCCGCCCTTGTCCCAGGCGAGGATGTGGTCCGCC